>JADFQF010000018.1 GCA_022561955.1 Chloroflexota bacterium
CCCTCCGCGATCGCCACAGCGTCGGCGAGCTGTCCTCTGTAAGCGCCGACTATCCACTGGACGTCGTCAGGTTCGGCCAGGACGTCGGCCAGTCGCAGATTTCGATATTCGGTCAGAGAGGTCACGGGAATGCGTGAGAGATCATCCACGGAGACGACGTCGAAACGTTCGGGAACTTTCGAAGAGTAAAATGCGGTCTTCCTTGCCGCATTTACTACTCGGCCCAACAGCTCGACGACGTTATCCGGAGTCTTGTACGTCCTCATCTGCGCGCCCCAGCCTTATTACCACGAGGCCCGCCTGATGGTTCGGACCGTGGCATTCGTCGTACCTCTTCAACAGGTGTTCCTCTGCCTCGAGTATTCTCCCGGCCACGACCGGCGCTCGTTCTTGGAACTCATGCGCCAGGGGCGAGTCCAGCGCCCAATCGCCGTTGACCTCGCATTCCACTCCAGCCTTCTCGCAGGCCTGAAGGTACTGTCCTTTCAGCTTCTCGAAGGTCACGCCATTCCTGTACACGACCGCGGATACAAAGAAGTCGCGAGATATGTAAAGACCGAGCTCGTTGTCGAAGACCTGGACGAGGTCAACGTCCTCTATCCAGCCCTCCATCGCAAAGAACAGGCGCTCGGGGATGTCCTGGGATACCCTGTGATAGTAGAAGTCTTCCTCTGTTATGGACATCTTGACGGTCACCGGCGGCTTATCGTCTTGGCTCAGGATGCGCTTCGCGTCGTCGCCGACGAGAAATAGGAAGGGTATGTTGCCGTTGGTCACGTCCACCAGCACCTCCGTGCCCTCGATCTGGTAGAGGAGGGCGACGTGCTGCCAGTAGCGCATGTAGCGCCTCGCGTACTGGAAGTCGAAGGTCGTAAGCAGCTCGCGGAGCTTCTCCTCGGGAACAGGGTCCGACGCGTCGGCGCCGGCGAGAACGTATTCGGACTCGATTCCGAAGTGGTCCGTCACGAACTTTAGCGCCTGCACCTTCTCCGAGCAGATACCCCCTCCGCCGTTGATGATGTTTCTCAGGGTCTCATCGCCCGTCTTGTACTGCAGCCTGTCTCCGATGAATCGCGAGTAGCTCTCGAAGTCGCTTCGCCATATCCTCTTCGCGACCGCACGGAGGAGCCCAAGCTTGTGGTCGGCGGTCTCGAGGCTGAGAATATCCGATGTCTCGTCTTCGGAATATTTTTCTGCCAGGGTTTGCCGAACGAATTCCGAATACAGCTTTTCCTCGCGTTCCCACCGGCGCTTGTGAAACCCGGCCCAGTTTCGGTCGTAGTCGACGTTTAGCCTGTCGATGGCTATATCGATGACCGACACCTGCGTGTCGCCGACTGTCGCGGGTCCAGACTCCGGGACTTCTCCCAGCCCGACGGCGGCGTCTGCCTGCTTGAAGGTGATGCCGTCGAACATCTCGTGCAGTCGTCCCTCGTCCGTGCTGACGTACACGAGGTCCTGGATGTCCTGGAGGGCCTGCGCGTAGCCCTCGGTGATGCGGCCTGTTTCCAGCAGGGATTCGACCGGGCAGTGCTTCAGGTACTTGTCCAGGAGGCCGGCCAGGGTCAACGCGGAGTCCGCCGGCTCGATGCGAAGAGCGCACCTCTTGCCGGTCACCGAGTCGACGATCTGAAGTATGTGGTTCATTATTTTTGGGTTCTGGGTGAGAGCATAGCGTCGCCTTCACTTGGAGTCCAAGTCAGTATACCCGCTATTCCGCGACGGCATGTGACTGGGACGGTCCTTGGGCGGCCGGGTGTATAATCCCGATTGCGGTCTCAAAAAGACCCATCCCCACTGGAGGCAAATGTTGCATTACGACTACGTGATCGTGGGTGCGGGCTCGGCCGGCGCCGTGCTGGCGGCGCGCCTATCGGAGGACCCCGACCGGTCTGTGCTGCTGTTGGAGGCGGGGCCGGACTATCCAGACCCGGATAATATGCCGGAGCACGTCAAGTATACCTACAACCCCTGGCGGTCCGCCTATGACGAAGACGCGCACACGTGGGGGTATACGGCAAACCCCGGAGAGGGTAGGGAACCGATGCGCCTGCCTCGCGGAAAGGTGATGGGCGGCTCCAGCGCGATCAACGGCACGGTCTGGTTCAGAGGAATACCCGAGGACTTTGACGAGTGGGCCGAGCAGGGCAACACGGAGTGGTCTTACATCAAGTGCCTTCCGTACTTCCGCAAATCGGAGACCGATTTAGACTTTCGGGGTGATGACTTTCACGGCTCAGAGGGCCCAATCCTGGCACGACGGCACAAGAAGGAGGAGATGCTCCCCAGCGTGCAGGCCTTTTGGAACGCCGCCGTCGCTCAAGGGTTCCCAGAGACTCACGACCTCAATCATCCAGACTCCACGGGCGTGGGAGCGCGGCCGCTGAACAACATCGACGGCGTGCGAATGAGCACCGCGATGACGTACATCAAGGCGGTGCGCCACAGGCTCAACCTTACCATCAGGCCCAACGTACTCGCCCGCAAGGTCTTGTTCGAAGGCAAGAAGGCTGTCGGGGTAGAGGTCGAGAGCGACGGCGAGGTCTTCACGGTCGAGGGCAGCGAGATCATCTTGAGTGGGGGCGCCATAAACTCCCCACACCTGCTGATGCTCTCGGGTGTCGGCCCGGCGAGCCAGCTGAGAGAGCACGGCATCAACGTAGTGCAGGACCTGCCGGGCGTTGGCGAAAACCTGCGTGACCATCCCGCCGTATTTCTGCTCTACCGCATCGATGGCCTGGATGTGGACGAGACGAACATCTCGCCGGTCCAGGCGGGCATGCGCTACACGACGCCGGGGTCGCCGCATCGCAACGACATGCAGATGAGCCCTATATTGCGCACCAGCGAGCACATGCCGCTCGGGCTTGAGCTCGAGCCCGGCGCTAGGTACATGGGATTCAGCATAGGTCTTCAGAAGGCCGCTGCCGCCGGGCAGCTCAGGCTGAACTCGAAGGATCCCCACGAGCAGCCGTCCATGGACTACAGGTACCTTACCGATCCATGGGATCTCGAGCGCATTCGCGGTGCCGTAAGGCTCTGCATCGATATCGTGGCAAGGCCGGAATGCGAGGACATGCTCTTCGAGCGGGCCAACCCAACGGACGCGGACCTGGAAACCGACGAGGCGCTGGACCGGTGGCTCATGCGAAACGTCAACACTCAGCAGCATTCTTCGGGCACCTGCAAGATGGGGCCCGCGACCGACTCGATGGCCGTTGTAGACCAGTACTGCCGTGTGCATGGGTTGGAGGGCCTGCGGGTCGTCGACGCGTCCATCATGCCCGACGTCGTGCGGGCCAACACGAACGCGTCGACGGTAATGATTGGCGAGCGCGCCGCCGACCTGATCAAGGGGCGCTGAGGCACTGAATTAGCACGACGCCTTTGGGTTATGCAATGAGCAAGTTGAACAGCGCCAGGACATCCCCCATATCGACTTTACCGTTGTCGTTGTAATCGAAATAGTCGGGATTGTCCTGGACCACCGGCGAGTTGAGGTGCTGGAAGAGGGTCACCAGGTCCGCGAAGTCCAGGCGGCCGTTTCCGTTAATGTCTTCGGCCTTGCCGTCACCGTCGAGGTCCTGCACGGGGGCGGGCATTCCGGGAAGCTGCAGCGGCTGGCCGGTCACGGTCACCAGAAGCGAGTCGGAGCCGGTTGCTTCTTGGCCGTCCTTCACCACGACTATGACGGTGTATTCGCCTGCGGTGCCGTAAGTATGGCTAAGCGTAAACTCGTTGCCTGACACCTGTAGGGCAAGAACGCCGGTCCCGTCGCCGTAATCGACGGTGGCGGTCCAGCTTACGTCGTCGGAGTCCGTTATGCTGCCGGCGCCTATGAAGGCGTCCTGCTCGCCGATCGTTACGTCGGGCCCCGCATCCACGACGGGGCTCCCGTTGACGTCTATCGTGCCGCCTGAAATATTTGGCGCCATGGAAACGTTTGCATCGTCGTTCATGCTGTTGACGGTTATGACCAGCTTGGCGTTGCCCTTGCTTGCGCCCTCGATGGTGAGGGTGGCCAGACGGATACTGGTCGCTCCGTCCGTGAAGGCATCGGCAAAGTCCACTCCCACGAGCCTGTCGACATTGGCGATCGTATTTGACAGGGCGTGGGAGAACTCGGGAGCAAGGACGGCACCGACTATGATTGCCGAAGCCGATGACATGCTCAGACTGAGATCAAAGTCGTCCATGCCGCCGGGTGCAATGTCCAGAACGAGATCAACGTCTACGGTCTGGCCGATGTTCACCTGGGCATTGGCCGTGCTCAGGACCGGCGTCGTCGGGTCGGGAGGGGCGCCATCCTGTTCCGCAGCCGCCTGAAGCCGGATTTTTATCTCCTCGCCGTAGTTTGTCGTGTCGAAGGTATTGGAGTCGGTGAGCATACAGGGGCAGAATTTGTCGTGGAAGAGCCAGGCTGTCCAGTGGATTCCGCGCGACTCGAAGTAATCGAGCTCCGCAACCAGGTCGGCGAACTCGGTCATGCTGAATGAAAAGGTGGACTCGGAAGGCTCAGTTAGGCCGAATCCCCCTATCACGACCGGGTAGACGTCGGTAACCTCGTCGAGCCTGTACGGCTCGAAGCCTTCGCCGCCGTTCTGGACTATGTCAAATTTGTCGAATGTGCTCACCTGCAAGATGATGTTCTCACGCTGGATAGGGTCGTCCAGATTGTGGTAGACGTACCTGCTCCAACGGGTCCCGGGAGCGGCCACGATGACCTTTGGATTGCTCGCTCGGATGGCGTCTATGACGTCCGTGATGAGGGGCTTGAGCTCTCCCCAGCCAATGTTTCTGGGCTCTGAGCCCGCGACGAACATCACCGCCGGCTCGTCCTTGTACCTCTCGGCCAGTATCCCCGCTCCCTGCGCGATTATCGCAGTCGGGCGAGAGGGCTCTTCCAGCATCCCCTCGTACCTAAGTGAAAAGAGCATGTATGCGCCGTTGTCCCTGGCCAGCGCCACCAACTCGTCGAGTGCGTTGAGGTATTCCTGGTCGTCTTGTATGGCCGGGAGGGTAGCGATGTCGAAGTGAACAAGGTTGGCCTCCCATCCGTCGGGGGCATCTCCAGCGAGTACGGGTATGGCGCTTCGCTCGAAATTGAGTACCTGGCTCTTGTCCGGCGTACCGTCCCATATCCATTGCCAGTTAGAAACGTTTGCCCCGCGCAGCATCACGACGTTCCCCGATTCGTCCACGATCCGATTGCCTTCAACGTGTAGCCAGCCGTTCACACGAGGGTCGGCAACTATGCCGTCGGCCACAGGAGGCGTTGGGTTTTCAAGTATGAACGACACGGAGATGACCTGATCGTCCACTATGTTGCCCGATGAGTCGACTAGCCGGCCGCTAATTGTGTGTGGCCCTCGAAAGACGCCGTTGAACCGGTAGCTGCCGCTAAAGGGGAGCCCGGTGACTTCCGGCCCGTCGTCGAGCTTCAGAACGACATGATCGGCAAGCTCAAAGTTACCGGATGTCGAATATACGACGTCCACGCCGTCGTCCAGGATCGTCTCGCCGCTGATCGGCGCGGTAATGGCCAGTGCCACGGAATCCGTTGGAGTGCCCGTGGTCGAAGCGCCTACGGCGTCGAAGTGCTGCCAGTAAACGCTCCCTCCCATCTCCGAGTTGAAGGGCTTGACCCTGATGAAGTAGTCGAGCCCTGCGCCGAGGCCTTGAATCGTGTGGCTCGTAGCGAGTCCGAGGTCTACATCTTGGACCACGAGCTTCGTGAAGCCTTCGTCCAGGGCGACGTCAAGTTTGTATGACTCCACGAAGGTGCCGTGGAAGTCGGGATTTGACCAGGAGATGTCCACGCGGTCGTCAGCCGTGGAGGTCACCTGCAGGTCGATATTTCTCGTGCTGAACTTGATCTCCGGCATCCGGTTGCCGTCGATGTCGCCTATCTTCGATGAAAATCGCCAGCCCGAATGCGAGCCCTGGCTAGTCTTGATAATCAGGGTGTTCCAGCCCCTGGCAAGTGGCAACGGGATATCGAACTCGTCGATGATCAGGGGTGGCTCATTGACGGTATCGTAGGTGTGATACCTGTTTGAGGCCAAATTGTCCGAGTTATCGTGTATCTTTTTTCCGTTCAGCCAGACCGTTGCGCCGTACGTGGCGCCGAACTTCAGGTACACCTCGTTGTCGTTCGAGTGGTCGTCCGGGGAATATATGTAGGTAGCCGCGTAGGCGACCGAGTTCGTAGGGTTCTGGTCGAGACTGCCCGAAAAGGGCGATTCGCTAAGTAGCTCCCCCATGTGGGTAACGCTGCCGACGTAGTTATCCCGGAACTGCCACTGGCGATTGCCGTCTCGGTCGAAGGCGCCTTCCTCAGGCAGCACCGGCGTCGCAAAGTCACCGGTCTCGTCCGCGGCGATCCGATTGTTAGTCATGTCGCCGCTGTATGGGCCGAGAATGAGCCAGTACCTCGGAGCCGGGAAATCGGTCCGGTGCTCGTAGTTCCAGAGCTCCGAAACGAAGAGCCAGGATCCGAAGTCGAACGAGCTCTTGGCGCCCATGTGAAATCCGCCGCACGCGCCGCACTTGTTCGCGAGTAGCGTTCCCTTTGTAACGAAGTCGCCCTGCTGGAATGTCAAAGTATCGATGTCCACGTGCGACCAGAACCAGATCCTATCCTGGCTCTCGTCGGGGCCGGTTGGAGATAGATACAGCGCACCCTGTTGCTGCTCCTTCGGCGCCGTGGGATCCCAGGGGCCCTTGGTCCAGACATAGCCGTCGGTCATGGCTACCAGGCTCTTCGGCAGGGGCAGCTTCATGTCGGTGCCTGCGTGAGCCCACTTCTCCTCGGCACCCGGGCCGTTGCCCGAGGGCTCGAGATACGACTGATATATGTCTTGGCCCTCGAAGAATGCGACTTCCAGGGGATACGTATAGGAGTCGAGCTCCGGGAACATCAATGCCTGCGCGTCATTTAACGCAAACCCGATGTCCTTGTCCGGAGGCAAGGGAAAGCTCGAGATGCCGTCGAACTCGTATCCGAAGTCATTTGCTTCCTTCCAGACGTACGCATACACCCTGAGACCATTTATGGATACCGGAACGCCTGCGTAGGCGACGTTCAGGGTGTGCGTCTCTATTTTTTCGTTTCCACTAACTTCGACCGTGGCCTTGATGAGGTGCCGCGGTGCAGTGTTTTTGCTCCAAGGTTTTTCGTACGACAACGGTAGTACATCGTAGGACACAAGCTTCAGCGTGCGTGTCGTCCCGTCAATGAGCGTATAGACGTAGCTTTCGCCAACAGACAGGGCGACGTCGGTAGGCCACTTACCGTCGGTAGAGGGTGGAGGAGGGTCGGGAAATGTAATGGAACCCTGCACCGCCGCCAGCACGACGTACATACTGGAGCTATCGACGCCTTCGTTGCCTCCCAGAGATACCTGCCCCTGAGGGAAGTCCTTCGTAAATATGCTGTGGGACTGACCGCTGATGGAAAGATTTGTGCCCGTGTCGGTAAAGGGCTGGAGCCATGCTGGTATGAAGAGCTGGTCGTCGTGGGCCACCATGATGGAGGCGTCCTGGTCTATAGAGAAGGTCAGAAACGGGTTTGCCGTACCGAGTTTGTCGTTATTTGCCGTGCGAATGTAGGTGACGTTGCTGCTTAAGGCATCGGGGATAGAAGAGTAGACGAAGGTCCTGTCGATGAAGACGTCTATGCCTGCGGCGAAATCGTCGACCTGGTAGGGGGCCCCCGAGGCGACATCGATGATGGAGAGCTGGACTTTGGCCGTGGTCTGTGAACTGAACGAGGTGGCCGCGCCGGAGCTCACGCGCGCGTTGTTCGTTCGGGCCTGTTCTGGGAGGGCATAGGCGGATTCCGCGGCGTTGACTGGTAGGCTCGTGCCCCCATAGCCCTCGAGGGCCAGCGCCGCCAGAAGGAGCGTCAACGCAACGATGCCTATTGAAAATCTGCGCTTCATCGAACCCATCTTCCGTAAACGTCAGTTGGAAGGGTATATACGTCCTGTCGAATTGATCTCTGTGTATCTTCGGCGGATGTCGACCAGTTCGTTGAATTTGGGTGGCGTCTTCTCGGACCTATCCTGCTTTGAGTCGTCCCGGAACCCGGCTTACCTCGACCATGCCCGTGGAAGATTATATCTCTTGGCGGGTACACCTTAAAGCTAACATCTTCGCTGTGTGTTGGGAGTTTGACGGTGGTTGGTAAAGCCTTGTAATCTCCCGCGGACTCGAGGTCTATCTCACATGGGAGGCGAGTTGGGATGCCCGGGCCGGAACGGCATGACTACCCGTGACAAGCCGCGATATCTGGAGTACGATACGGCGCGTTAGGAGGAGGAAAATATGGAACTTGGCTATTTCACGATGCCGCTGCACCCGCCGGGGTCCGACATCACGAAGACGCTGGAGGACGACCTGGAGCAGATCGTCACTCTCGATGAGCTAGGCTACAAGGAGGCCTGGATCGGGGAGCATTTCACTTTCGTATGGGAGAACATCCCCTGTCCGGACCTTTTCATAGCGCAGGCGCTGGGCAAGACCAAGAACATAATCCTGGGCACGGGCGTGACCTGCATGCCCAATCATAACCCCATGATGATCGCCCATCGTATCGCCCAGCTCGACCATATGGCCAGGGGACGGTTCTACTGGGGCATCGGCTCTAGCTCCACGCCGGGCGACTACGAGATGTTCGGCTTCGACCCGGAGACGAGCGACCGCAGGGTGTACACCAAGGAGGTCCTGGACATTATCCTCAAGGTCTGGGAGGACCCGAAGCCCGGCCGGTACAAGTCGGAGCACTGGGACTTCACGATACCGGAGCCCGTCGACGAGATAGGCCTCAAGTTCCATCTCACACCCTATACAAAGCCCCATCCTCAGATCGCCGTCGCCGGGGTCTCGCCGAGGTCCGATACCCTGATCATGGCCGGCGAACGGGGCTGGATACCCATGAGCATCAACCTGGTCCCTTCGGGAATGGTCAAGACCCACTGGGAGGCCGTCGAGGAGGGCGCCGCCAACGTAGGCCGCACCGCCGACCGCTCGCTATGGCGCATCGCTCGCGAGATATACGTGGCGGATACGACGGAGCAGGCCCGAAAAGAGGCCCTGGAGGGCACGATGGGCAGGGACTTTAAGGACTACTGGTTGAAGCTCATGCCCTGGTCCAAGTCGCTGGACAGGATGAAGGTGGATCCCGACATGGCCGACGCGGACGTCACGCCGGAATACCTCATGGACACGCTCTGGATCGTAGGCAGCCCAGACGACGTGGCGACCCAGATTCGTGAGCTTTACGCGGACGTCGGCGGGTTTGGAGTTCTTCTCGCCATGGGGCACGAGTGGGATCCAAAAGACAAATGGCTGAAGTCGCTGACGCTGCTCGCCGAAGAGGTCTTGCCGCAGCTTTCGGACCTGGATTAGACCAGGGGTGGTAAGTTCCTGATCGATTCAGGCCTCTGATTTTAGCTTTCGCTCGAAGAAGGCGGCGCAGAACTCTTCCGCGTCCGCCTTCGCGGACCGGTTCAGAGTCACGTCGATCGCCGAGCCTTCGCCCGCGCCTATCTCCGTAGTCAGCTGGGTGCTGCCGGACCAGTAGTATTTGGCCAGGGTCAACAGTCCGAAAAATCCGACTCCGGCACCCGCAATCAGGGATAGCCCTACATCATCCGGGTCAAGCGAAATACCGCTGCCGCCCGTGATTATCAGCGCCGCAGCCCCGGCGAAAAGAATAACGCTCAAGATAATGATCCCCAACGACCTCTTCTTGTGGACGATCTCCAGGTAGCGTACGTCGTTGAGCAGGGAAGCACGCGCCCTCTTCCTGCCCTCCAGGTAGATGAGGCGATGATTGGTGAGGACCAGGCCCTGACCCATGCGCTTGACCCTGTCGACCTTGCCCCTCTTCTTGTCGAACATCAGCTCCAGTTCTTCGCCGTCCAGAAGTCTCACCCCGTACTTACTCAGCTCGGAGTTGTCGCCCTTCTCGACTTTCTTGGCAAACGTGAGCCGCAACGGATTCCTTCCTGGACTGATTCCTCGATATAACAGATCGCACCTGTATATATGGATTATGGACTTGCTGAGATAAATGAATCATATTCGGGGACTGCGAGGGGTTTCGGTCGCCACATCGAGCGCGACTCGGGTGAGAGAATAGGGTAGGGCGCAAAACAACTCGGAAGGTGTTTTAAGGGAAGAGAATTCTCAGAGGCGCCTATCCGGCGGAGAACTTGGTGCCCAGGGCCTCTTCCCATCTCAGGTAGTTCATCATGTCGGCGCTGTTGCGGTCGATGCCCGACAGCAGGACGTCGGTGGGTGCCGTCATCACGCCGGTCAGGGCCTCAATACCTTGATTCGTGTATGGCATTACGACGGGATAGCGCCAATTCTCGTGCCCAATGACCGCTATTCTCACGCCGGTTATCCTGAGGTCTGATGGGCTGGAGATCGTATCGAAGGTGCTGGTGTTTACTCTACGCCGTTCCATGAGGAAATGACCTTGTTAGAGATATCTTCTTTTGCTTATTTTCTAGTTTTGTCAGCTCTTAAGTTCATGGAAAACTGGAATTCATGCGCCTGACTCAGTGAGCCATTCTTCCCTAGGCAGCAATATTAATAAGTTCCAAACTCTTGGCTGACTTCAACCATCAAGTCATAGATATTGCCATCATTAAGATTTATGGGGTCTTCACAATCCCATGCGCCTCGAATAACTCCATTGACTTGCTTCCGAAAATCCTTGGGGAACTCCGAACTCTCCGAAGCAAGACTTTGAAATGTTCCAA
>JADFQF010000366.1 GCA_022561955.1 Chloroflexota bacterium
ATTGCCAGGATGCCTGATTCCGTGATGCTGGGGGTACGTGGATGGATTTCCGGCGAGAGAGTGCCGGTGCCAACAGTGCGTCAAGGGGCAGCAGACGCCGTGTCGTCGGGGGAATCCTGCTTTTATCGAGCCTGCTGACGGCCTTGGTCCTGTCGGCCTGCGCGGTCACTCCATCCAACTCGACGTCCGCTGCTGAGACGAGGCCGGTGGTAGCGCCTGACTCCGGACGCTCCCGCATTCCCGCGCCTCAATCCGTGGACAGGACGGACGACGAAGTGGGGCGAGGTGGGCCTGAGTCGGTCTCTGACAACTCCGTTCCTCGGGACATATCCGAGCCTGAGGAGGCACTGGACAGGGAAGAGGAAATCCCCCGGATACCCCGCAACGCCCTCGCAATATTCCCCACCATCAAGCTCGGCAGCCAGTCGGACTCCCTGCCGATACCGGGCGGCGACGTCAGGTGGAGCTCGGCCAGCTACGGCGTGGTGATGTACGTGCCCGAGGCCGAGCACATAGACATCATGGCAACGACGTCCTCCAAGAGCTACTCGAAGAGCTACATCTACGGACTGACGGTCGCCGGCCGGCTGTATTCGGTTCGCGCCGGCACGGACGTCAGCCGCCAGACGATTACGGAGCTTGACCCTCGTACGGGCAATCCATTGGGATCATGCTCCATCTACTCGTCCGATGTCTACGGTGAATTCGCCATCGTCGGGGACGCCGTTTTCTACCGATCGAAGATTAGAAAGGACCTCTACGGAAACCATTCCGGCGGAGGACAGCTGATGACGGTCCAGTTCCCGTGCTCCGGGGAGGCGACGAGCTTGCAGAAGTACGGGACCGACGCCAACACGGGACGGCTCTTTGGCGTGGGAGACCGCCTCGTAAGGGTAGCCCGCGTCGACGACGACACCTACGAGATTCGGGAAATCGATAAGAGCACCGGTGAGATCGAACGGGTGGTCGATACGGTATTCAACGAGTACTGGAGCTTTTTCGCCGGCGACGATGCGCTCTACTGGCGGGAGGCGTCGGGGGTGAATTCGTCCACGATCCTTCGTCACGATCTGAACGGCGCTGCCGAAGAGGTCATTTCCCTGCCCTATTCGGCGGATGACATGTATAACATAGGCATCGACGAGGAAGACGGCAAAGTGTTCGTCGTGTTCGCGGAGGGGTTCGACGGCCCTCGCCACTTTTACATGTACGATATCGGAAACGACAGCCTCGAAGAGCTTCCCATCGACCCGTCGCTCTTTTCGACGTACACGAGAGGCAACGGCCAGTTCCTGTTCGTGAGGTAGGGACGGGGCACGAGGGGTATGGGGACCGGATATGACATAGCTACACGATGGGAGCTAGCCGGCCAGCCCCCGTACCCTATACCCCATCCCCCATACCCCGGCCCCTATCCCCCCGCCCCCGCCAGCGACTCGCTCGCGGCGGCAACGGCCACCCCGGAGGCCACCTCGTAGCCATGCTCGGGCAGTATCTTCTCCATTGCCGACAACAAGGCGAGGACGTATTCGGGCTTGCTGGACTCGCCCATCAGGCCCACGCGCCAGACCTTGCCGGCGAATTCGCCCAGCCCGCGCCCGATCTCGATGCCGTAGCCCCGCAGCAACGTGTTTCGGACCGCATCGCCATCGACGCCGTCCGGTATCCACGCCAGAGTAATCTGGTCCAATCGGTGTTCCGCGGGCACGACCATCCGGAGCCCAAGGGCTTCGAGTCCGGCGCAAAGGGCCGCCGCGTTCCGACGATGCCGAGCGTACCTGTTTTCCAGACCCTCCTGAAGTATCAGCCTCAGGCCCTCTCGGAGAGCCAGCACCATGCTCACGGGCCCCGTGTGGTGGTAAACGCGGTCGAAGCCCCAGTAGTTGGCGTTGAGCCAGAGGTCCAGGTACCAGGAGACAGGCTTCGTCTTTCGGTTCTTGATGGACTCGAGCGCCCGCGGACTCACGGCCACCGGCGAAAGGCCGGGAGGGCAGGCCATACACTTCTGCGTTGCGGCATAGGCGTAATCGATGTTCCAGGCGTCGAAGGCCATCTCCTCGCCGCCGAGAGCGGTCACCGCATCCACCATGAACAGCGTATCGTGTTCTTGCGCCAGCCTCGACAGGCCCTGCAGGGGTTGCCGAACGCCGGTTGACGTCTCTGCCTGAATCGCCGTCACGAGCTTGACGTTCGAGTGCTTCTTCAGCTCGGCCTCGAGCATCTCCTCGGGGAACGCGCGGCCCCAGTCCGCTCTGAGCGGCACCACGTTTGCGCCCGCCCGCTCAGCCATATCCACCATGCGTTCGCAAAAGAATCCGTAGATGCACATCACCACGGTGTCGCCAGGCTCCAGCAGGCTGGAAAGTCCGGCCTCCATTCCCGCCGAACCCGTGCCGGACAAGGGAAAGGCACTGCCTTCGGTGGTCTGAAACACCTGCTTTAGCAAGTCGACGGTCTCGTTCATGATCTCGATGTAGTCCGGGTCCAGGTAGCCAATCATGGGCTGCATCATGGCACGCAGGACCCTTGGGTCGACGTTGCTTGGCCCCGGACCGAGGAGTATGCGGGGAGGCACCGAGGGCATCTTGGAAGCTGGGACCGGGCTCTGTGTCATGCAGTCCTCCTTTGGGCAACGAACAATTTCGAGGGGTAAATTTGCGATCGGCACTCTTTTCGAGAATGGTCATCTCGACCTGGAGCATATCTTACATCGTCGCCTTATGTACGGACAGTCCTCGCGGTGG
>JADFQF010000367.1 GCA_022561955.1 Chloroflexota bacterium
GATACCTCCCACCGAGACGGCCACGATCAGCACCGGAAGGGCTATGGCGGCGCTGGCGACTCTGGACGTCAAGGATCCGTTGTCGGCCGTGGGGGTATCCGAAAGAGCGTCTGTCAATGCGGTTGCCCTTGCGCTCAGGCTGAATGCGCGCGGCTTGATTTAACGGTAAGTGCCGATTCCATATAGCGCAGGGTCCGCGAAGGGCGGCTATTGCTCTTCCACCTTGCCGAAGCGACGCTTGCGCTTGCCGTAGGCCTCGATAGCCTTGGCGACCTCGATCTCGTCGAAGTCGGGCCAGCATACCTGCGTCGCGTAGTATTCAGAGTAGGCGGACTGAAATATAAGGAAGTTGCTGAGACGCATCTCACCGGCTGTCCGCACGATGAGGTCCGGGTCCGGCAGTCCGTCCGTGTAGAGATAGCCTCTGACGAGCTCCTCGGAGATGCGGTCCGAGGGTATTCCGTCCGCGGCGATCGCCTTTATCGCGTCTATGATCTCGGTCCTGCCGCCGTAGTTGAAGGCCACGCTCAACGTAATGACGGTGTTGTCCTTCGTCAGCTCTATGCTTTTGGTTATGGACTCTTGCAGGCTTCGGGGCAATCTTTCCAGTTGACCGATGTGCTTTATCCGGACGCCCTGCTCGTGCAACGACTGGACTTCTTTGAGGATGGCATATTCGATGAGCTCGATCAGAGTCTGGACTTCGTCGCTCGGCCTGTGCCAGTTTTCAGTCGAGAAGGCGTAGAGGGTCAAGTACTTGACGCCCCGCTCGGCGAACGCCCTGGTTATGCGCCGAATGTTGTCCGTGCCCGCGCGGTGCCCATCGCTACGCGGCATTCCCTGCCTCGTAGCCCACCTGCCGTTGCCGTCCATGATAACGGCCACGTGGAGCGGTATGGAACCAGGGTGGCCTTCGGTCGACTCTTCTGCTGCTCTGTAGGAATCGGAGGTCTCGGAGACGGGCTGTGTCAAACTTCCATGACCTCTGCTTCTTTTTCGGCCTTCAACGCGTTCATCTGCTCTCCGTAGCTGTCGGTGATCCCCTGAAGCTGGTCTTGCGCGCGCCTGCCGTCGTCCTGGGAGATGTCCTTCTCCCTCTCCATCTTTCGAAACTGCTCCAGGCTGTCGCGCCGAACGTTTCGGACGGATACCAGCGCCTCTTCGACCTTGCGGCTCACCAGCTTCACCAGCTCCCTGCGCCGTTCCTCCGTAGGCATTGGAATGTTGATCCTTATGACGGTGCCGTCGTTGTTGGGCATCAGCCCCAGGTCGGACTTGAGAATGCCCTTCTCGACATCGCTCATCGCCTGCTTGTCCCACGGCTGAATCATGATCACGCGAGCCTCCGGTATGGAGATTGTAGCGAGCTGGTTCAACGGCGTGGGCACACCATAATAATCCACCATCAGGCTCTCCACGAGCGTAGGGGATGCCCTGCCGGTCCGAATCGCGCCCAACTCCCGCTTTAGCGCGTCTACAGACCGGGTCATACCCGAACTCGTCTCGGATAACACCTCTTCTATTGTGGCCATGGCTTAACTTCTCCAGGGGGCTATGAGTTGGCGATCACCTTGTCCTAGCCACCCACGCCTACCATCGAGCCGATCTGCTCTCCGAGGATAATATTCTCGAGGTTGGACTTGACGAAAAGGTCAAATACAATGATCGGCAGATCGTTGTCCATGCACAACGACAAGGCCGTGGCGTCCATGACGCCCAGGCGCTTTTCCAGCGCCTCTCTGTGGGAAATGAATTCGATCTTCGTGGCATTGGGGTCCACATTAGGGTCGGATGCGTATACGCCGTCTACGTTATTTTTTGCCATCAGGAGCACTTTAGCCTCAATTTCGATGGCTCGCAAGGCGGCGGCGGTATCCGTTGTCATAAATGGGTTGCCGGTGCCGGATGCGAATAGCACAACCCTGCCCTTTTCGAGATGGCGAATCGCTCGGCGGCGAATGTAAGGCTCTGCGACTTGTTGGATGCTGATTGCACTCTGCGTGCGGACCTCCAGAGAATGACGGCGCTCCAGGGCTTCTTGGAGGTGAAGAGCGTTGATTACGGTAGCGAGCATCCCGGCGTAGTCCGCGGTCGCCCTTTCCATGCCGGCGGCCTCTGCTTCAGACCCGCGCATTATGTTGCCGCCTCCGACGACTACCGCAATCTCAATACCAAGGTCATAGACTCCTTTTATCTGAGAAGAGACATACTCGATGGCTGCGGGGTCGATTCCGAAATCCTTTTCGCCCTTGAAGGATTCTCCGCTCAGCTTTAGAAGAACACGGTCGTACTTGACTCTGCTATTAGCCAAAGCCCCTACTCTCCCAGCGAGAACCTGGTGAACCTCCGGACCCTGATATTCTCACCGAGCTTCCCGACGCTTTCGCTGACCAGGTCTTTGATCGATTTGGTAGGGTCCTTGATGAAGGGCTGGAGCATGAGGACCGACTCCTGGTCTCCGGTCTCCGCGCTGTCAGGAATGTCCTCACTGTCCACGTATAGAGGGGCCATTGCGGCAACCTGCATCGCGACATCGTGGGCCAGTTCTTTGAACTCATCCGTGCGGGCCACGAAGTCCGTCTCGCAGTTAATCTCGACTATCACGCCGATTCGCCCGCCGCTGTGAATGTAGGACTCTATGAGCCCTTCGTTCGTCGACCGTGTGGCCTTCTTGGCTGCATTGGCTATTCCAAGGTGGGCGAGTATCTCTTCCGCTTTGTCCAGGTCTCCATCGGATT
>JADFQF010000368.1 GCA_022561955.1 Chloroflexota bacterium
GTCGGCGGCTGCGATTCTTGAGGAGCAGGCGTGGGCGTGGCCAGGGGCCGGGCCGCGGCGAGCGGGGTCCTGACCGGAGCAGGTGAAGCAACGACCCGTGCCAAAGGCGTTTGGGTTGCCTGCTCGACTGTCTGCAGGATGGTCGGCTCAGTCACAGTCACGGCTGTCTTAGTGGGGACCGGCGAAGAGGTTGGTGCAATGACCTGGGTCAGCTGCTCCGGCTCGACGCACGCCGCCAACAGGACAGACACGAGGACGACCGAAAGTGATAACAGCAACCCACTAGCTCGAATAGCCAATTTGCAACCTCCCTGCGTATTCACGTCCAGCAGCCCGTGTGACGGCGACATGAGAAACATAGCCGACGACGGAGCAGTCGGGCTAGGGAATTGAAGGACTCAGTCGGCGATCTTGTTGAGTCCCAGCT
The DNA here is from genome assembly GCA_022561955.1 of Chloroflexota bacterium. The sequence continues at coordinate 428 of JADFQF010000368.1, forward strand.
TGAGGAGAACCGCAGAGAGGGCCGAGCCAACGGCGGCGCCGTAGAACCCGCCGCCGAGCCACCAGTCCTCGACGTCCTGCGTAGACATTACGATGGCGAATATCACGGCCAGGGCAGCCGTGGCGCCAAATGCGGCGACGGAGCTATTGTAAGCCCGGCGGACCGAGACCGCGGAAGGCCCCGAGTCGTCGGAGCGCAGCACGACGTAGGAGACGTATCCGCTATACAACATCGCCGCTGCAAGAACGGCGACGATCGGCGAATAAACCGTGACCAGGCCGACATAGCCGTAGCGGTCCAACGGGACACCGGCATAGGAGATCTGGAAAAACCAGCCGCCAAAGTCGTCGGCCAGCAGCATGACGGCCCCCACCACCGAGGCTATCAGCGAGCCGACGAAGAAGGCGTTAAGACTTTCGTTCTTCATCTTCGGGAATGATGATATGGCAAACGGACGAACGAACGCAATAACGCGGCGATTAAGGAAAGCGCCGCACGGCGGCAGCCAGGGACCGTGTTCGTTTGATTCGCCACGACATCGGTGAAGACCGACGTGAAGCCGTGCCGTCGGTCGCCGGTGGCATGTGAGATAGCGTAACTAGGACCTCTGCCGGCCCGCCCGCAGACTCAGATTAGAGTCCCTTCCACCAGCGGCGTCCCTCGACGCGGACGAAGTGCCCGAACCCCGGATCGGGGAAGTGTCCCGCCGATACGACCGTGCCCTCTCTCTCCAGCATGTCCAGGACCTCGTGGCGGGTCTTGCGGGATATCTCGGGCTGGATGTCGAAAATGGGGTTCCAGTCCGTATAGTGCGCCTGGGCCGGCGTGTGGGCCACGTCTCCCAGTATGTAGGCGCGCTCGCCCTGAGACGAGACGATGATGGACGCGTGCCCCGGGGTGTGCCCCGGCGTCGGCATGGTCGTAAGCTCGTCGGTGATGTTGAAGCCGTCGTCCATCAGGTCGATCAGCCCGAGGTCGATCAGGGGCACGACCTGGTTTCGGACGTGCTCCGCGTTTTCCAGGACCTCCGGCTGCATCCAGTATTCGTAGTCGCTGCGCGGCGCAAGGTATCGAGCGTTGGGAAACGTGGGAGCCCCGTTGGTCAGATTCCAGCCAACGTGGTCGGGATGGAGGTGCGTGAACACGACGAGGTCCACGGCCTCACGGTCGACGCCCTTTCGCTTCATGTCGTCCAGAAGCTGACCGCCCGGGTCCGTCTGCATGCCCGTATCGACGATTATCAGCTTCCCCCCGGAACGGACGGCCAGGGACCCGTATCGGGAGAGCTGCTGGTCGTCCTCGTCCAGAAGCCCCGGAAACTCCTTCCACTGCTCGATGCTGGTGTCGGGAAAGGGCATGAGGGGAGAACGGACGGGGAAGCCGTCGTTTATCGCTATGAGCTCGACGTTGCCTACGGTGAGTACATGGTCTGCCATCTGGTCGCTCCTTGTCTTTTTGTCTACGCGGTCTATCTGGAGAACCTTAACAAGGCACAACCATAGCACGAAAAGACAGTTTTGCCACCAGACGCGGCTTCAGTTGAGATGTTAGACGGGGAGAGGGTGGAAGGAAGGTGGGGTCTAACCTCAGCCCTATAGCTGGTTTTTTAAGCTGCGTCCTGGTCCAGCTCGCTCAGAAGCGCCTTGGCCAGAGCAAATGAAGACGTTCCCTCGTGAAATGCCCGGACCAGGATGCTCCAGTAGGCCTCCCACACCGTGATACCAAACCGCGCTCGAATCCGGTCCTTTTCGTTCAGCAGCAGGTCGATGGCCTGTCCTATCTCGTAGCCGTGCAGCACAAGGAATTCCCTGGAGCGTTCAATGAGCTCATGGTATTTTTCCGTCGAGTGGCTGGCCTCGGACATGGCGAGCGCCTGTGCGGCCTGCCAATTCAGTGCGCCCTCTTCTACGAGCGCGAGGTTCTGGGCCATTGGCAGCCAGGGCACGGGGTCCGGAGGTGTCGGGCTACCAGGCCGGACGGTCGTATGGCTTTGCAGCGTGTCAAGTCCGCCGCCTTCGCTGAATAGCCGCGTGAACTCGATAGCCATATCTTTGACCCCTTTTGGTGGAACTCTGTACGACGGGATAAGAAGTTTTGGAGCGGAAGACGGGATTTGAACCCGCGACCTTCTCCTTGGCAAGGAGATGCTCTACCACTGAGCCACTTCCGCCCGATAGCACTGCCTTCGCGTGCTGGTGCCGAGGCCCAGAATCGAACTGGGGACACCAGCATTTTCAGTGCTGTGCTCTACCAACTGAGCTACCTCGGCTCGGCCACCATGCTATGCAACGGC
>JADFQF010000369.1 GCA_022561955.1 Chloroflexota bacterium
TCGGGGCCGAGGAAGCCGAGCTCCGCCAGGTGGGCCAACGGAGGCGTGCCACAGTTTCGGGCACCGTACATCTTCTGGTAGACCGTCTCCTGCAGGTGTATGTGGATTCCCGTGGAGTGCCGCGTGGCGAACTCCTTGATGGCCCGGAGCATCTCGTCGGAGCACCAGTGGACGTTGTGCGGGCTGATGAAGACGCGGGTGCGGTCCGACTGCTTCTTATCGATGAGCTCGGCGGTCACGGACAGGTGGTCCTCCAGGGAGATGGGCCTGCCGCCCAGATAGTCTCTTATCCCCTGGGCAAGCGTCGCCGGAAGCGTAGCCAGGAAACGCTCGTCGTCCTCGTACACCAGGTGGTTCTGGTCCCGGTGCGATAGCGAAAAAGCGACGCGCATGCCGGAGTCCTCGTAGGCCTCGATGATGCGTGCGCCCGATTCGTACAGGCCCGCATCCGACGGCAGCCGGGCCATCATGTGGTTGTGCATGACCGTAGTTATGCCCGACTCTATCATCTGCATGGCGCAGTACAGGGTGTCCAGGTATGGGTCGACGTCGCGCAGCGCCCAGCGGGCGATGATCCATGTCTCCAGCGGCATGTCCAGCGTGCCGAGCTGAAAGGGCGTGAGACCGACGTGATGATGGGCGTTCACCAGACCGGGTATCACGACGAATTCGGAGGAGCCCATCTCTTCGTCGGGCTGGTGCTTGGACCTTATTTCCTCATAAGGACCGACCTCGATGATCTCGCCGTCCCGTTGGAACACCGCGCCATCCTCGATGATGTTGCTGGTGTTCTCATCAACGACGCCCGTAACGACGTATCTGCCCCGTACTATCGATGAAGCCATAGCGTTCTCCCGAAATATTTATAACTACATGGAAGACCAAGTTGGCGATTTAGCGAAAAATTATTCGTCCGCCGAACGCCTGGCGGCCCCGTAATACAGCGAGTTAAAGAGTATCTTGTAGGTCCCCCTGGCCTGGGCGCGGAAATTCGGGCGGAAGCCGATCAGAATTATCTCGCCCTTGCTCAAAGGCACTGTGACGATGGCCGCCTTACCGTATAGATGTTGGGGCCCTATGAGCAGGCCGCTCAGCAGCGGACTGCGCAGGGGGAACTTTCCGACGACGCGCCCCTCCTTCGTCTCGAAGGCCGGTCCGTTCACGAACATCGCCGCTGCAGGGTCCGGCATGCCGTAGGCGATGGGATGCTTCGAGTCCAGGAGAACGCTGAGCAGACTGCCGGGCGCGTAAAACTCCGCGTGGGGCAGGCCGGACAGGCAGTTCTTTACCGAGAGGTCCAGGTGCTGTATTGCCCACCTCGCCGCTCCGTCCCAGGCGATCAGCGTGCCGCCCTTCTCTACGAACTCCCTCAGCTTCTCCGCGCCGCCGTCTCCGATGCCTCCGCAATAGTCTGGGTGATAGTTCCCGGAGCCGTGGCCGTGGTGGATCTGCCTCGTCCACTGGTGGGGCAGCACGACGGCATCGAACTTTTCGTGAAGCGAGCCATCCTGTATTTCCTGGTTCCCGAGGGAGGTGTAATCGAACTCGTACTCCTCGAGCACATAGCGGGTCCAGCCTTCCTCCGCGGACGGAACGAAACTCTTGTACAGTCCGACGCGGGGCTGTGTGAGGGTGTAGCTCGGGAAGTCGGGCATATCCGAAACGGCGTCGAATCTTTGCATGGTCTCGCTTGCTATTTTTCCGATAGCATCAGCCTTACCGGACGCAGCCTCAACGACAAAGGTCCCCTGCGGATAATGCTTGTCGGCCGCCCGAAAGGGCTCGCGGGCCCATCTTACCTCGGCGCCCAGGGAGAGCAGCCTGTTTACGGCGCGGGCGCCGGCGTTGGACTCGGGACGTAACAGGTACGCGGTAGTGGAGCCCCCCTTCGCCGGGTTGACCGCGCCCGCCGGAGGTTCGAGCCTGCTCACCCGCTTTAGCTCGGCATTGAACGGCGCCTTGACCTCGATGGCGTTCACCCCCATCTGAAGCGGGAGGTTGTGCGTCGTGACGTCGTAAGGCGTCCTGGGCGGGCCGTCGGCGTGGGTGCGCAGGTCCGGGTACTTCTGGACCTCGAGCAGGGTCTTGGCGAATGAGCCGTAGGGCTGCATCGTCAGCACCGCCATCGTGCCTGGGGGATACGCCTGCCCGTCCGCCTCGAAGACCTCCGTCGCCTGGTGGATTTCCACCTGAGCCGTCTGGAGCACGGTCATGAGCTCGTGCGACGCTACGGGGTCGCGCTGGACCTGCGGAATGAGGAATGCCGAGGGGTTCCCAGGGACGCTGGTTGCCCTCTTCCCTACCCTGTAGAAGTTGCGAAGCCACTGGTCTCGATAGCGCGCGCCGTTATCCAGACAGGCCATTACCGCCGAGAAATCGTAGTCCACGATGTCTCGCAGGCTCCAGCGGCCGCCCTTCCAGGGCAGCGGGTGGTTCCAGGACTTGCGCGCCGGGTACTCGCCTCGTGAAGGCTTCATCTGGCCGGGATGCACCTCGACGGGCGTCGCGATTCGGACTCCCGCCACCTCGGACAGCAGCCGGATGCCTCCGTGGTAGTGCGAATACGTCCGGTTGGGGCTGTAGGCATCGTAGACGACATTTACGGCGACTCCCGCCTTGCCCTCGGCCGTCAGCTCGGAGGCTACGGCGGACCCCAGCATCGATAGCTCGCCCTGCAGTATCGGGTCGACGTTGGGTCCTACAGGGTCGA
>JADFQF010000370.1 GCA_022561955.1 Chloroflexota bacterium
GTACGGTCCGCAATGCTCGGCGAGTGAATCGCACAGGGCCCGGCACTTCTCCGCGTAGATGGGCCTCATGGCGGCGATGTGGTCTTCCAGCTTGCCGTCGGAGATATACTCGGCGAGCGCCCTGTGGAACAGAGGGTTGTTGCCCATGTCGAAACGGACTCGGGACAGCGCATCGATGTAAGCAGGAAGCGCCTGTACCCAGCCAACGCGCAACCCTGTCGCGATGTTCTTGCTCAACGACCCCAGCCTCATCACGCCCTGGCCCTCCGCCATGGAGTAGATCGAGGGCGGCGGCGCATCGCCGAAGAATAGCTCGGTATATGCCGCGTCCTCGACGATGAGCACCTCGTGCTCGGCGCAGAGCTTTATCAGCTCGGCGCGCCGGTCCTCCGTAAGTGTCACGCCTGTAGGATTATGGAAGTCCGCGATTGTGTAGAAGAACTTGACCCTCTTGCCTTCCCGTTTCAGTCGCGCGAGGATGTCGGCTATGGACGAGACGACAACGCCGTGCTCATCCATTTCGGCCTGGACGATCTCGGCGCCGTAGCCGCGCATCGAGCGGACCGTGCCGGAGAAGCTGGGGGCCTCGGTCACGACCACGTCGCCCGGCTCTATGAACGCCTTGCAGATGTTGTCGACGCTGCCGGAGCTTCCGTTGTGAATGATGTAGTTGTCCGCCCCGAGCTCCGTGCCCTCGATCCGAGACTGGCGCTCGGCGATGACCTCTCGGAGCCCCTCAAATCCCAGCCATCCTCCGTACTGAAGCGCCTCTTCGGGCTCGGTGGCGAGCACGTGGTCCAGGGCGCGTCGAAAGTCATCGACGGGAAGCGTGGGCGCGTCGGGAATGCCGCCGGCCAGCACGATGGGGTCCGGGTGATCGGTGGGGAGCCGCCATGACCGCCCGGCGTCCGTGGCGCTGCCCGCGCCGATGGACTTCGCGGACGTCGAGAGCAACTCGCTCAAGTCACGTTGCGCCCATTGGCGGGCGGCCTCTTTTACCCCGGTCTCATCACCTCTAACGGCCATCAATCTACCTCCTAATCACACTTCGGCCCGTAACAGATATTTTCGGCTCTTGGCCGCATCAAATGCAAGCTCAAATCTGCCGTAGACATCTACGAGAACGAGCTATCCGATAACTATACATATGTTTGACTCTTCGATGTTCCAACTGTATTCGCGGTGCCTTACAATACAACCCCCTCGTGGAGCCAGAAGATGGACTCGTTTAAACACTCAGCATTCTGGTCATCTCGGTGTGCCTCGTAGGCGGCATCTACTACGCCGTGGTAGACAACGAGACGAATGGGGCCATCGTCGTGCTCCGGGGCATTCTCCTACTTCTTGGGGGCCCCCGCATCGTCGGAGAATAGTTTCAGCCACTCGGGCTGTCTGCCTAGACCAAATTTAGAGTAGCGACCCTCGAGTAAAGCGGGGCCAAACAGACGCCGCCTCCACGCCACGGCGGAGTCGAGCGCTCGGTGCGGCCTTTGGCGTCCGCATACGTTCGCGGGCAATGAGCAGAGGGCCTGTTCCGTAGCGAGTTCGACTCGTGGCTCGCGGAGTGGCGCCCCATACGCCAATAAGTGGTCACAAGGGATCATGGCATTCATCGCAGCGCATTCCTCTCTGGGGTAAGGAGCCTTATCCGCACCCATAGGCCTGGCCACAAAAGCCGGCGTGGAAATGGTTCGAGGGCTACCGGCACTTCCCGCCCTCCAACATCTTCGGGACGATATTCTTGACGACTCCAGTCAGTCACGCGACCCACGTGCTCACCGGATTGATGCTGCTGGGCATCGTCTACTATCTCGGCAGGAAGCCGGGCAGATTCGGCAAGGGCAACTATTGGGGCGCAGAGGTCTCGGTCAAGTACTGGCACTTCGTGGACGTGGCATGGGTGTTCATCTACCCCACCCTCTATCTAGTTAAGTAGGGCCGTCCATCCAGGGACGGTGCTAACGTGCCGGCATGGGAGCGGGCCTTGTGCTCGCTCCCATGTCTTTTCAGCGCCGCCACATTCTGCTAACATTCGCCGCGTCCCAGAAGGGCTACGAGTCTACTCAGCGCCAAGGTGACGAATGTGAGCAAATACTACGACAACGCCATTATCCCCAGTGAGCTAAGGCGGACCTTCGACGTCTATGACAGAATCAAGGACCTGGGGGTCCAACTGGGGACCTTCGATGACAACGTGGTCTCCCTGGCGAACGCCGGTATCGCGGGCGTCGTTTTCCAGGAGAGCGGGCTGGTCTACCTGTCGGGCACGTCCGGGGGCACGCTGCCCATGAGCGACGATCCAGAGACGATCAAGCACGGCTTTCAGGGCGCTCAGGACGCCGCCGATGTGCTGGTCACGAGGCTGCACTGGGCGCTGTCCTGCGGCGGCGAGGGCGACCTCAACGACGTTCTCTACGCGGTAAAGGCGCTGGGAATGGTCGTGACGCCGGGCGGAGGCGTGACGAGCGCGGGCCCTCCCGTCACCAACGGCTTCTCCTTCCGGTGGCAGTCGATATTCGGCGGCCCCAAGAGCTCGTACGCGGAAAACGGCGTCGACTCCGGCGGATTCGCCGGCATCCATGCCCGCAGCGCCATCGGCGGCTTCGACGGCAAGTTCTCGATCGAGCCGGAGATCATCGTCGCCATTCCGCCGCAGCTCGCACAAGACATCATACGAAATCGAGGCTGGCTCTTTCCCTTGCCGCC
>JADFQF010000371.1 GCA_022561955.1 Chloroflexota bacterium
CATGCTCTCGATATCGGTGTGGATGAGCGCTGCATCGCCCCGCCAGTACTCGGCCGAGGTGTTTGTGAACATCATCTTCGGCAGGTCGCCCTTTTCCTTGAGTCGAGTAAGAAGCGAGCCCGCAGCGCCCGTGACGGGGTCGGCCTGCTCCGTGTCGGTGAATGGGAATAGCTCCGGTATAACGTAGCAGATGTCCTTGGACGGCTGTCCGAACCTGAGGTTGAACTCGCCCCTCATGCCGCCGGCGACGTGGGCGATGATGCCGTCCAGGGCCCTTCGGCCTTTCTCGTCCACGTTCAGGCCGGTATGGATATACTGCCTGAGGAATCGGCCGCTCTGGGAACGCCCAACGGCGTACGCCGCTTCCAGGCTGCCGGCGCACGGGTTGCCGTCGTCCGCATCGCCATGCTTGAGGAACGATACGACGTCGCGCATTGCGGCGAACCCAAGACCCACGATGGCGCTGCCCTTCGTCGTGTAGACGAGCTCGTAGACCATGCCGGGCTCGAAGCCCGATGCCATGTAGACGTGGCTCGGCTCCGGCTCCACGGTCTCGTCCTCCACGCGAACGAAGGACCACTGGCCGCGGTCGATCGGTTTCGCCGGACTGTTGGGATGGTCTCGCACGTAGAGCCGCGCGGACTGCTCGTCGATGTCGGCGGCGGGATGGGGATTGTGGCCCCGGTCCGACAGCAGCAAGACCTGCGTGGGTTCGTTCGTCTGAAACCAGCACAGTATCTTGCCGACGAGTTGTCCGTCGGGGCCGATGGCCTCCGGTGCGTTCATGCCGATCAAGCCCGGCGTCTGGGGGACGTCCGCCTGCCATCCGCCGAATATTACGGTATACCCGTGCCGCATCAAAAAGCCGTCGCCCGCCTCCAGGGGTGCGCCGGGGACGTATGCCGGAGCCCGGTTGAAGCCGGACAGCGCCGTCACCTTGCCCCGGTTTACCACGTCGTAGAGCAGACTCGGCTTCGCCTTTTCGGGGTCCTGCGGTCTTAGCAGCTCGAAGCTAGAGGAGAACTCGACCATTCCCCGTGCGTTTCTTGGGGCCAGGTCCAGGTCCGTTATGCCCTTGTTTACGGGGCCGATGGGGTCCACCTCGCAATGGGCGACGCCCTTCAGCAGCTCATATGGCCCGACGTCTCCGAAGGACTCCCCTTCAGCAAAGGGGCTTCGTTCCGTTATCTCAAAATCTACGACAGCCAATCCATTCCTCCAGAATATCTAGCGACGACGAAAGTCGCACCCCGCAATGGAAAGAGCCAATATTCGTACAGATTCTACCACCAGCGGCCTTCGCACGCCCGTCCCATGACATGGGTGCTGACCTCTATGGCTTCTGTTGGCCGCTACATAGCACGTCGCCCTGTTACCTGACACGATTTAGGCAGCCATCGAGTCATGGAGCGGGCACTTGAGCCGAAATGCCAAAAGGATATCGATAATAACGGCGGCGCTGATCGTCCTTGCGACGGCCATCGCCTCGCAGGTCGTGCGGCCCGCATGGCCCGACGGGCGCGTGCCCGTAATCAGCGCGGCCGGAGTCGGCGAGTTCTTGGAGGAGTACCGAGAGACCTCGGACTCGTACGAGCCCAAGAGCGACCTGCCCGATGGCGAGGTACAGTACGTGACCTTCAACTCGGCCGTCGTCGAAGGGCTGAACTTGGCAGAGACCTCCGTTGCTGCGGACGGCACATCGCTCTTCTTGGCATCTCCCATGAGCCCTGGGAAAGACTTCAGCCTTCATATCGACCTGAACAACTTCTCTCCGGACGACCAGGACTTCGAGCTGACGGTAAACGTGCCCGACGGCGTAACGGCGGAGGTAAGCGTTCCGACCGGTGCCGCCATGGTCGCCGACATGCAGAGGATGTCCGAGAACCTCTGGTCATTTACGGCTTCCGGAGAGGCCGAGCCCACATCTTTTACCTTCGATATCGTCGTATCCTTCTTCTCCTCTCACCAGCTAGACCTTGATGCAGGGCGGATCTCCTTGAGGCTGACGCCGTCCAGCTAGGCCCTTCCCCGATTCATAGCCGCCCAGATCCATGGTCCTCCGCGTTGGTGGCCCAAGACGCGACTCTATTGTTGACGGATGGCCCCGTTAATCTCTAAACTTTCCTAGCCATATATGATGACCGACCACGTAAAAAACGCAGAAAGGCCCAACACATGAAAATCGCAATCGGGGCGGACCACGGAGGATATCCGGTGAAGGCTCCCATGAAGGAGCTGCTGGAGAGCCAGGGACACACCGTCGTCGATCTGGGGGCCTATTCCCTGGACCCCGCGGACGACTACCCCGATTTCGCCAAGGCCGTCGCGGAGTACGTCGCCTCGGGCCAGGCCGAAAAGGGCATCGTATTGTGCGGAAGTGGGGTGGGCGCAGCGGTAGCGTCCAACAAGGTACGCGGCGTGCGTGCCAGCGTTTGCCACGACACGTACTCGGCCCACCAGGGCGTCGAGCACGACGACATGAACATCCTATGCCTGGGCGCTCGCATAATTGGCGACGAGCTAGCGCGCGAGATCGCAGGCTCCTTCGCATCCGCAAAGTTCAGCGGCGAGGAACGGCACAAGCGCCGGCTGGGGAAGCTCCTGGACATGGAGGCGTCCTTCTAGCAAGACTACAAGATTCAAGAAGGGGCGCCCCGACAGGTCGAGACGCCCCTTCTTATTTTTTCGACATAC
>JADFQF010000372.1 GCA_022561955.1 Chloroflexota bacterium
TCAACTCCGGCTTTCCCGCCGATTTCGTGGCGCGCATCCGCGACTTGCATAACGCCGGCCAACGTGATGCCGGTCCGGGCGCCGCCGACCGTTGGATGGAAGAGTAGCCGGCTATTGGAGCAAGGTCCGTGACCAAAAAGATGACTATTCTGGAGCGGCTCGCCAGGGGCGACGTTTTGATTTCAGACGGCGCTACGGGCTCATACCTTCAGCAGCACGGCCTCGGAGACGGCGACCCCGAGGAGTTTAACGTCAGCCATCCGGAGGTCGTAAAGGGCATGGCCAGGGCCTACTTCGACGCAGGGTCGGACATGGTGCTCACGAACTCCTTCGGCGGCACTAGAATAAGGCAGAAGCATTACGGCTTCCAGGGAAGAATCCGGGAGTTCAACATGTTGGCCGCGGAGCACGCGCGCAGCCAGGCGCCGCCGGGATGCTTCGTCGTGGGCTCGGTCGGCCCCATGGGAGAGGTCATCGACGATCCCCTCAGAGAGTCGCCCGTCACCGAGGACGAGGTGTACGAGGCCTTTGCGGAGCAGATTACCGCCCTCGCCGAGGGTGGCGTGGACGCCGTCGACATCGAGACGATGATAGACGTCCGGGAGGCCAGGCTGGCGATCAAGGCCGCTAAGGAGAACACGGACCTCATCGTAATGTGTACCATGTTCTTCGATAAGGGCCCACGCGGGTTTTTCACGATGATGGGCTCGACGCCGCAGCGCGCGGTGGAAGAGATAATCGACGCCGGGGCGGATATCGTCGGGGCCAACTGCGGCAACGGGATAGACGTCATGGTGGAGCTGGCCCAGGAGATTCGAGCGGCTACCGACGGCTATATACTCATCCACTCCAACGCCGGCATACCAGAGGCCAAGGGCGGGGAGATAATATACCCCGAGACGCCGGAGTACATGGTCGAGCGGTTCAAGCGGATGGTGGACATAGGGGTCAGAATCGTCGGCGGCTGTTGCGGCACCGGGCCGGACCACATACGAGCGCTGGCGAAGATGGTCAGGGGATAGGCTGATTGCTGACAACGTCTTCCCCCTCACCTTAGTCCTCTCCCTCAGGGAGAGGAGACTTTTTTCCTTCCCCCTCCTGGGGGAAGGTTAGGATGGGGGCGAAGTCTAGGGTTAGGGTGCATGGTGATTGGAAGGAAAGAGACATGACTGAAAAGAGTACAAAGAGCCGCGTCCGTGTAGCCGATGTTATCGAAAGTCTTGGAAAATGCCTGGAGCTCGTGCCCACCGACCCAAACTTTCACCAGATAAGCGTGGGCCTGTACGAAAAGGACGGAGTCTGCAGCGTCTGGACGTTCTCTCGGAAAGAGGGCGCCGAGCTCAGAATCGAGAGGATCCGCGATCAGCTGGTCGCGTTGGGCGGCATGGAGCCGGTCGCCGGCTCATCCAACCAGTGCAGGTTCCCGTGCGGTGTTCTCCACGCCAGGCCGGTGAGGTTCCTCATGAGCCAGGCCGTCGGCAAGGCGCCCGACTTCGCGCCTCCCAAAGGTGAGATGCGCATCCGCGACACCAAGTCTGCCTTGACGCTGACGGTGACGGGCAGGCAGAGCGGCGATAGACATCTATACGCCGTGTCGGGCGAGGGCGAGGAGAAGAACGCGGCGATGCGACTGCGGATGGTCGTCGCGGGGTTCATGAAGTATGGCGAGATGGAAAAGGTCGGCGACTCAGAGGTGTCGTTTTCCTGCGGCCAGCGCCACGACGAGCTGGTGCGGCTGCTGATGCCCTACTCGCGCAACATCTCCAGCGTCGAGAGCATGATGGAGGCCGAGGCCATGCGCGGCCAGATGACCACCGGCACGCTGGGCTTCTCGGTGACGTGACGCATAATTAAGAAGAGCATTTCTCGGAGTTCAGATGATGAGTAACAACGGCGTGATCGAAAAGTCTCCTGAAATTCTTGGGAGGAGAACTCCGGTCTTCGGAGGAACGCGTGTGCCGGCTCGGACGTGGATGGACTATCTGGAAGCAGGGGATAGTCTAAAATACTTCCTGGATGACTTTCCCACGGTTTCCGAGGAGCAGGCAAGGCAGGCACTTAAATTAGCTGGAGGCTGAATGGTAATGTCTAAGTGTGCCTCTCCAATATAGCTGATGCCTGCCGGAATATAGAGATGGAATGATGGAAAAATCAACGAAATTTACCATAGAGCTGGAAAGAGAAGAAGACGGCCGCTGGATTGCAGAAGTTCAAGAGCTGTCCGGCGTTATGGCGTACGGTTCATCTTCCGAAGAGGCGATGGCGCGGGTTCAGGCCCTTGCGCTGCGTGTATTAACGGACCGCCTTGAGCATGGTGAAGCAAGTCCATGCGCGGCCAGATGGAGACAGGCACGCTGGGCTTCGCAGCGAAGTAGGGGAATGCGATATGGAAGACCTTGGTAGCCTAAGTAGAGTTAACCTCAGAACTATTTGGCCACATGAAGCTTCAGATTTTACTCCTTGGATTCAAGCGAATCTGTCAGCCCTCGGTGAATCTTTGGGATTGGAACTGGAAGTGGAGGCTAGGGAGGCCCCTGTGGGAGACTTCTCGCTGGATTTACTGGCCCGAGAAGTGGAGCATGACCGAACAGTCATAATTGAAAACCAGCTAACGAATACAGATCACGGACATCTTGGACAATTAATAACCTATGCTGCGGGTTTCGACGCCAAGGTTGTGGTGTGGCTGGCTA
>JADFQF010000373.1 GCA_022561955.1 Chloroflexota bacterium
GAAATTTACATGGAATCGGGAGAGTACATCCTCGCCGAGACGATGTTCCAGCGCGCCGGCAGGCTCGGCAAGACGTCGCTGCTCGTGACATCCAAGGACAAGCTTCGCACGCTGCTTTCGGACGGCGCCACGGTCACCGTGTCTTCGGAGCAAGCGCCGGAGTGGGTCGTCAAGGGCGTCGGCGAGCCGCCCCCGATCTACTCGCTGGAGGTGAACGGCTGGGTCGTCCGGGCGGGAACGTTCATCATGTCCCAGGCCAATGAGCCCTACGACCTCGTCTATCTGACCACCACCGATTACGCCATGCACACCTATGGGCCCGACGAGCCGGAGTCCCAGAAGCATCTAACGATACTCGACGACGCCATCGGCGGCCTGGTGGAGGCCAACCCGGACGTGACGCTAATGCTCACGGCGGACCACGGCATGTCGCGAAAGACCCGCATGGTCGACCTTAAAGCGGCGCTCTCGAAATACGGCATCAGGTCTAACCCCGTGCCTATCATCAAGGACAGGTACACCGTGCACCACTCGAACCTGGGCGGCTGCATGTTCATGTATCTTGATCCGGCGCAGCCGGAGAAGATCGACGAGGCGACGGCGATACTGCGAGAGACGCCTGGAGTGGAGGAGGCGATGTCGCGGGAGGAGGCGGTAAAGCAGCTCAGGCTCAACTACGGCCGCATCGGAGACATCGTCGTGACGGGCGAGGCGGACGTGGTGTTCGGAGACCCCGGTGAGGTGGATATGCCGCCTCGGCTGCGGTCGCATGCGTCCGTGCACGAGCAGGACATCCCCTTGCTCGGCTACAACGGTGACTTTGACGGATTCGAGTTTCGGGAGAACAGAGACCTGGGCCGCTACGTCTTCGAAAAGGTGCTCAACCAGTGAACGTAATCTTCGTATGCCACGCCAACATTGGGCGCAGCCAGGTTGCGGAGGCGTTATTTAATCTCAGGTCAAGGCATAAATCCTCCAGCGCGGGCGTAGGCGTGGACCAGCACATGCGGGAAAATAACGTCGTCAGCAAGATACTGAAGGATGGGGCCCCTAACCCTCACGCCATACCGTATATGTTGGAGAGGGGCGTGGACGTATCGGAGAGTCGGAGGACCCAGCTCACGCCGGAAATGGTCAACGCGGCCGACCTGGTCGTGGCCATATTGGACGCGGACCAGAAGGTCGACTATCTTGCGGTGGCGGGAAACGTCGAGTTTTGGGATATGGCCGATCCGGCCGGCCGCACCCAGACCTTCGCGGACGGCGTGTTCATGGAGATCGAAAAAAGGGTGGAAGAGCTGGTATCTCGAATCGGATAGCAGGATTCGGCGCATCTGGATTCGAAGGAGACAAGTAGGATGCTGCAAAGGTTCAAACCCAAGGCTGAGGACGTAGTCCGAATCGACTCGGAATCTCTGAGGGCATCGGTAGCCGCGATCTTCGAGAAGATGGGCGTGCCACCGGAGGCGGCGGCCGACGGCGCGGACGTTTTGACGATGACGGACCTGCGCGCAGTCGAGTCTCACGGCGTGTCCAACATGATGCGTGTGTACGTGCAGCAGTTCAGGGACGGCATCTTGAACCCTACGCCCGACGTCAAAGTGGTCAAGGAGATGCCCGGCATGGCGACGCTGGACGCCGACCGAGGACTGGGCATTCTCGTCGGCCGCCATGGGATGAATCTCGCAATGCGGAAGGCCAAAGAGGTCGGCTTCGGCGTGGTGACGATGTCCCGCAGCGGCCACCTGGGCGCCGTCGGCCACTTTTCCATGATCGCCGCCCAGAACGACATGATAGGCATGTGCATAACGGCGGGCGGCACGGGAGTCGTGCCCACGCTTGGGGGCGAGGGCCGGCTGGGTGCGAACCCGATTTCCATCGCGGCTCCCGCGAAGAACGAGGCGCCCGTGCTGTTCGACGTGGCGACCTCTGCCGTTGCCATGAACAAGATCCAGCTAGCCAGGCGAGTCGGCGCGGACCTGCTTCCGGGCTGGGTCGCCGACATGGAGGGCACGCCTCAGATGCAGGATACTCCTCCCAACGACTACGGCGGCTTTCTTGGCCTCACGATAGGCGGCACCAGGGAGCAGGGCTCTCACAAGGGCTATGGCTTCTCGTTGATGGTGGAGGTCCTGGGCGCCATGCTTTCGGGCTCCGTACCCAGCATGTTCGACGAGACGCCCCGCGAGAGCATGTTCAAGAACTACTTCGCGGCCTACAATATCGAGGCGTTTACCGACCTCGATACCTTCAAGGACAACATGGACCAGATGCTCGGCACCCTGAAGAACACGAAGCCGGCGCCGGGACAAGAACGCGTTCTCTACCCCGGCCTGACCGAGTCCGAGGACGAGCGTGACAGGCGTGCCAACGGCATTCCGCTGCATAAAGAGGTCGTGGAGTGGTTCGAGGGCATCTCGGAGGATCTTTCCACTCCGGGGCTGGTGAGGGCGTAAGGTCGGCGAAACTTAAAACGGTCTATCTGGACCCTTCCTTCGATACGCTCAAGACGAACGGAATCGAGCAAAAGCGAAACTGACGCACTGACGCAAGGAGAAAAAAGACTTAGAAACTATCTCAATATGGTCATGGGAGAGTCCAGAGGAAGCTTTCCCCTCTGGCAGAGGGCCTGGGGGATGTGCCCCCAGGAACAAAACCCCCCTTAGAGTGGGGGGGCGGGCGTAAGGCATCGG
>JADFQF010000374.1 GCA_022561955.1 Chloroflexota bacterium
GTCACTGTCATTCTGTCCGACTCTTGATTCTGAATATCTTCGGACTCTCCGACTCCTTAATGGGAATATGATTGGAGTCCGTCGCTACGGACCGCTTCTACGGAGAGCGAAGCGAAGCAGCCGTGGAGGTCGGTTGCCCCCACCCCACGCCAGATTCTTCCCTTCGCTCAGAATGACATAGGCGCGACACACCGTACCCCAGTCCCTCGTCCGTCACAGCCCCATGATCTTCTCGAGGCCGACGGTCAGGCCCGTGCGGTTGACGACCTCTTTCACGGCCATCATCACGCCCGGCATGAAGCTCTCGCGGTTGATGGAGTCGTGGCGTATGGTCAGGGTCTGGCCCAGCGTGCCGAATACCAGCTCGTGGTGCGCCACCCGGCCCGGCATTCGTGCGCTGTGTACGCTCACGCCGTCGTAGACGGCGCCGCGCGCTCCCACGATGAGCTCTTTTTCGGACTTTGGCGCGATGAACGGTCCCCCCTTGCCCTCGACGGCCGCTCGCGCGATGGCGAGAGCCGTGCCCGACGGCGAGTCTATCTTGGCCTCGTGGTGCGTCTCGACGAGGTCCGCGTAGTCGAAGAATCTCGCGGCCTCCTTGGCCAGGTGAATCATCAAGACCGCGCCAAGGGCGAAGTTGGGCGCGACGATGATGCCCACGGAGTGCTCGTTGGCCAGGCTCTCCGCCTCGGCGATATGCTCCTCCGCCAGACCCGTCGAGCCCACGACGACGTTCACCTTGCGGGCGGCGGCGGTGCGCATGACCGACATCGCGCCCTCGGCATTGGTGAAGTCCACGACGACGTCCGCACCGTCCAGAACGTCCGCCAACGAGCTCGATATCGGGATCTCGCCGGACCTGTCCGGCAGTGATATGGAGCCCGCCGCGGCGGCTATGTCCGCGCCCCCGACGGGCTGTAGACCGCTCTCATTCGTCACGGCATCCAGGACCTGTTGTCCCATCTTTCCTAATACGCCATGCACCACAACGTTAATTGCCATGATTCGCTCCCCAGGACAGTCTTGGGCACAATATACTATAAAAAAGAAGGCCCCGCCGTTTCACGTGCGGGGCCTTCTAATATTCCTTCGGCTAATTGGTGCTACGGGCTTCTACGCGGAGGGCCTTGAGGGCGACCACCTCTGTCTCCGCCTCCACCGCCGGGACGACCTCCTCGGTATCCACCGGGACCGGGTCTGCCTCCTCCACCGCCCGGGCGTCCGCCGCCGCCGGGGCGACCTCCGCCCTCACGACGATATCCGCCGCTGTCGGGACCGGCCCGCGCGGGCTCTCGGTCCGAATTGCCCGATTCGCCGTCTTGCCTGCCTTCTCCATCGCCCTGACCATCGCCGTCTTCCTCCAGGAGCGCCTTGCGTGACAGGTTGACGCGACCCATATGGTCGATCTCCTTGACGATGACGGTCACTTCCTCGCCGATATCGACGACATCCCTGACGCTGGGTACGTGGTAGTTCGCCAGCTCGCTGATGTGGACGAGCCCGTCTCGCCCGGGAAGTAGCTCGACAAAGGCGCCGAAGTCCATGATGCGGGCGACCTTGCCGGTGTAGATGTCGCCGACCTTGATCTCGCGAGTGAGGTCCTCGACCATCTTGATGGCTGCCTGCGCCGCCTCCCCGTCCGGGGAGCCGATCAGCACGGTGCCGTCGTCCTGTATGTCCACCGTGGCGCCCGTCTGCTCCACGATGCCCCTTATGGTCTTGCCGCCGGGGCCGATCACCACGCCTATCTTCTCCACAGGCACGCTGATCTTCATCATCCTGGGTGCGAAGGGACTCAGCTCCTCACGGGCCTCGCCGAGGGTCTCTCGAATCTTGCCTAGAATGAAGAGCCTGGCCTCCTTGGCCTGCTCGAGCGCGTCGCGGACCATGTCGAGGTTGATGCTCTTGACCTTGATATCCAGCTGAATGGCCGTTATCCCATCCTTTGTGCCGGCGACCTTGAAGTCCATGTCGCCTATGTGGTCCTCCATGCCCTGGATGTCCGTAATGGTGGCGTATTCGCCGTTGTCGCCCGTAACCAGGCCGACCGATATGCCCGCCACCGGCGTCTTGATCGGAACGCCCGCGTCCATCAGCGCCAACGTCGCCGCGCAGACGCTTGCCATGCTCGTGCTTCCATTGGAGCTCAGGGCCTCGCATACTACCCGTATCGTGTAGGGGAAGTCGTCGTCGGACGGCAACACCGGGGCCAACGCACGCTCGGCCAGCGCCCCGTGGCCAATCTCTCGACGGCCGGGAGAGCCCACACGCCGCGCCTCTCCGACCGAGTAGGGCGGGAAGTTGTAGTGGAGCATGAAGGGCTTTCTTTCTTCAGGCGTCAGATTGTCCATCCTCTGAGCGTCGCCCACGGAGCCGAGTGTCGCCACGCCCAGTATCTGGGTCTCACCCCTGGTAAACAGTCCGCTGCCGTGTGTCCTGGGCAGCAGCCCCACCTCCGATGATATGGGTCGAATTTCCTTTTGGCCCCTGCCGTCGGGCCGCTTGCCGTGCTTGAGCACAGCGACCTTGAAGGCCTGCCCAAGCTGTTCGTCGAATGCCTGGGCGACGTCCTTCGCCTCGTAGTCACCACTAAGGGTCTCGACGAGCTCGTTTTTGATGGCATCAAGCTGCTCGTCGAGGTCCGCCTTCCCCGTCGACCGCTCGAACACCTCGTTTAACCTGTCTCCA
>JADFQF010000019.1 GCA_022561955.1 Chloroflexota bacterium
GAGAAGATCGTAGATTCTTCCGACGGGATTATTGTAATCAACCATTACATAAATTCCCCGACAAATTTTGAATATTTTATACTAATCTCGTCTTGAAAGGAGTACGAGCTCCTCCAGCCGACCGGACCTCATGGCGGCGAAGAGATATACCGTGACGTAGCTGCGGTAAGGGGACCAGCGCTCCGAGTACTCCAGGATCTCGTCTGCGGACATCGCGTTGCCGCCGTTTACGAGCATGCCCATGGCCTTTTGGAGGGCGATGTCACCATACGGGAAGCCGTCGGTGTGCCCCAGCGCCCGTATCATGAGCCAATGGGCCGTCCACGGTCCCACGCCGCGTATGGCCGTCAACGACTCCACGACATCTTCCGTGGACCTGCCCCGTAACCCGTCGAGGTCCAGCCGTCCCGATGCGACCATGGCCGAGATGTCCGTTACGTACTCCGCCTTGCGCTGACTGAACTTGATGGACCTCAGCGCGTCCACGCCGGCATTGGCGAGGGCCTCCGGGCTTGGAAAGGCGAAACACTCCCTGCCGTCTATCGTCGCCCTGGGACCGTAGGTCTCGATCAGGGTCGAGCGCAGCATTCGCGCCACGTGAGAGCTTATCTGCTGGCCGAGAATCGCCTGGATAATAGCCTCGTACGGAGACGCACGTGTGATATGTAGCCCGCGCATTGCCTTGACCAGCGGCGGCAGATGAGGGTCCTCGAGGGCTATCTCGTAGAAGGGCTGAACGTCATCGTAGGCCCCTAACGCCCATGCAGTCCGGCCGCGAGCGGCCTCTACGTCACCGTCTTCCAGGCCCTCCCCGGCAACGTCCATCTCCAGCCTGGGAGCGTCGACCGATCCGATGGAGCGCACGGTCGTCAGAGCGATCTTGCCG
Source organism: Chloroflexota bacterium (assembly GCA_022561955.1). The sequence goes on from JADFQF010000019.1 coordinate 887, forward strand.
CCGACGTCGGTGACGTGACGCAGCTCTTCGTTCTCGAAGGAATCGCTTCCATACCGGCCCCGAAAATACGTCAGATGTCCAGCCGTCAGACCGAAATCGAATGGAGGCGTGGGCTCTATCAAAGCAGGCTCTAGGCTCACGGACTCAGTCTAAACGGCGGATACTCATCGCGCATTAATGCTGCGTAAGCCACTACGCGGAAGCTCCAGCGGTTGAAGCCGATAACGAGATCGTAGATATCTTGAGGGTAGCGTCCTTTGAACAGCAGAACCACCGCTGCAAATAGCACCAGGACGCCGGTCAGCCCTCCTCCGGCGCGAGGACCGGCTCCCCCGCTCAAGAAGGACATGACGATGTAGTGCGGGATGGCCAGCAGCCACCACTTGACGAAGACCAGACCCCTGGACAATCTCTCGGGATATTCGACCTCCAGGTTCGCCGGATAGTCCCTGCTCTCCAGGCTGAATGGCGGATACCGGTCGGTGCCGAGCGCGCTATAAGAGTAGAAGCCGACCCGCCACGTCCAGCGCAACACGCCCACGTTAAAGCCGAAAATGCCCCTGGGATACCTGCCTGTGAACACGATAGCGAAAAATGCCACGACGGTCATCGCGATGAAGGCAATCCATAGGAAGATGAGGACCACGATGTGCGGAATGATGAGAATCCATTTGACGAGCCATAGCCAACGGCTCAAGTCCGCTGAAAGCTCGCCTTCAACCGAGACCGGATAGATGCTCTGAGTTGCCATTTTGCCCTCCTTTGCATAGCGGTGGTCGTATGCGCCGAGTATACGCCGGGCGGAATGGCATGGCAATCGGGCGATAATGTCTCCTGCACTTTATCAATAGGCGAAGAAAAACTAAGACACTCTGGCCCTTGACGCCGGTCACTTCCCGACCCGTAGGGCACCCGCCGCATCGCAATGAAGGGCCGCCGGTGATATAATCGCGCCGCGGAGACGATAACGAACAGACGGAACGTAATCGAGGAGGGGCGAGAGCATGCCGAGTATTGATGAGCGCTACCTGGAGCTACACCCGAAGTCATCAGTCATGTCCCTGGAGGCCGAGGAGCTATTTCCCGACGGCGTGACCCACGACGGACGAAAATCGGCGCCGTTTCGCGTCTACATGGACCACGGCAAGGGACCCCGCAAGTGGGACATAGACGGCAACGAATACATCGATTTCCGGACGGGACACGGCTCCATGATATTGGGGCAGGCCAATCCCGCCATCGTCCAGGCCGTGCAGGAGCAGGTAGCGAAGGGCACTCACCTTAGCGCATCCTCGGAGCTCGAGGTTGGTTGGGCCAAGCTGGTCAAGGACCTGGTCCCCTCGGCCGACAAGCTGCGATACGTCGGCTCCGGCACCGAGGCCATGATGATGACCTTCCGCATGGCCCGGACCTACAGCGGAAAGACCAAGATAATCAAGTTCGACCAGGCTTTCCACGGCTGGGCCGACGGCCCCTTCGTAGGCGCGGCGAACGACAACCCGAACAACGGCATACCCGACGGCGTCCGGGACACGATGATCGTGCTGCCCTACGACATCGCAGAAGTGGAGCGCACGCTGGACAACGATGACGATATCGCGGCCGTCGTATTCCAGGGCAACCAGGTCGTCAACCCCACGTTCATCGAGCAGCTTAGAGACCTGACGGCGTCGCGAAACACGATACTGATTTTCGATGAGGTCGTGAGCGGCTTCCGCTTTTCCAGAGGCGGGTGCCAGGGCCTTTACGGCATCATGCCGGACCTGACCGGCATGGCCAAGATACTCGCGGGCGGACTTCCAGGCGGGTGCGTTGCCGGGCGCGCGGACATCGTCGACACCATCGCGGCGGGCAAGATAGCCCATCCCGGCACGTTCAACGCCAACCCGCTTTCGGCAGCCGCGGGAACGGCCGCACTGACGCTGGTCAAGAACGAGCCCATTGGCGAGACGGCCGATGCCAGAGCCCAGCGGCTCAAAACTGGACTCAACGACATTCTGACGAAGATGGAGATCCCGGGATGCGCCTACGGGGTGTCCTCCATCGTCCACATGCGCCTGGGCCTCGACCACGAGTGCGACCACGTCTACTGCGAGGCGGGCGCGCAGGCGATGATGACGATGGGTAGCGACAGCACGGCCCTGCTCGGCCGGGCGACGGTCAACGAGGGAATATGGGGCAGCCCGACGAGCTTCATCCTCTCGGCCACCCACACCGAGGCGGACATCGACCTTGCGCTGGAGAAGTACGAGAAGGCCATGCACGCCACCCGCAGCGAGGGCGCGATCTAGCTTTCAAAAACAACGACAACACAGAAAGAAAAAGAAGGGGGCGGCTGATGGAGCCGCCCCTTTTAATCCACGATATTTGGTGTCTGAGCTCGTTCCCAGACACTCTCGAATGATCACGCAACCAGCGGTATCACGCGTTCCTGGAATAGCTCGAGCTGCCGGACCTCGTCCTCCACGGGCCAGAGATAAATGCGCTGAGCGCCCGCGGCCTGGTACGCGGAAAGCTTCTCGGCGCACTCCTCTGCCGAGCCAACGGGCAGGCGCTCCCTGAGCTCCTCCTCCGGCCGATTGATCGCGGGCGCGATGATATCGCGAATCACTCTTTCGGCTACACCCTGGTCCTCCGTGACGTAGCAGAACATCGTGGCGATGGCGTCCGGAAAAACGCCGGAGTCTTTGCCCGCATCACCGAGGTACCCATCGAGTCGGGCCCTCCCCTCCTGAAACATCTCGGGCGTCGTGTTGTACGCCGACGCCAACCAGCCATCGCCCAGGCGGGCGACCCTTCGAAGTCCCGCGGGAGATCCCCAGCTTCCCAGCCATATGGGAGGACCAGGCTGTTGCCTTGGACGTGGCTCCATCTCGACGCCTTCGGTCGAGTAATAGCTGCCCTTGAATTCCGTCCCTTCTTTGCTCCACAGGGCACGCATCGTCTCCACGGCCTCGTCCAGGCGCTTCCAGCGCTCCTCGAAGGGTATGCCCACCGCGGAGTAGTCGCGTTGCGAAGAGCCGGGTCCCACGCCGACCGTGAGCCTTCCCTCCGAGAGAATGTCGATCGCCGAAAGAGTCTTCGCCATAGCCACCGGGCCCCTCACGATAGGCAGGGACACCGTGGTAGCGAACCCGATTGACGATGTTGAAGCTATCACCGAGGCCAGCGCGGTCGGGCCGTCCATCCAGGGCTTGGGAAAGAGCAGATGGTCATTGGCGCACAAGGTCCCGTAGCCGAGCCGTTCCGCGGTCTCGCTATAGTCGATGATCTGCTTCAGCGACGTGCCTTTGCCCGTGAAGTCAATCAAAGGAAGGTGGGCGCCATACTCCATTACAGCCTCCGTACGGGCATTGCCAGTCCCTCCAAGCTTCGGCTCATGCCTTCGACGCTTAGAAGACGGCGATGGGATTGACGGGAGAGCCTGTGCCGCCGATGACGTTCAACGGGTTTATCGTGATCATGAACTCGTAGCGGCCCTCTTCGGCGCAAGCATTCGCCAGTGGCTCGAGCAGCGCGTTATCCAGGAGGGCGACACCGTAGGCGAAGATGACCCCGTGAACGCTCCATCCCAGCCCGTAATCGTTGGGAGAGGCGTCCATCATGTCCCAGCCCAGTATGGACATATCGTTGTCTCGAACGAATGGCAGGCATGATGTGTGCAATCCCGGCCTGGGCTCGTTGGTGACCGAGTTGGCCCAGACGCCGCCGTGGTCTGCTGCGTAGGCCTCACGACCGCTGTAGACGAATACGGCGTCTCCCGCTTCCAACGTCACGCCCTGCTCCTTTGCGATGTCCTCGAGTTCCCAACCGTGGACTGGCTCCTCGACCGTTACGTAGGGCTTGCCTCGGTGCTTCGGCACATCGAGAAGGACTCCACGAGTGAGTATGCCGTCGCTCCACTGGTCAATCGTGCCGTAGTTGGCGCCGTCGAAGCTCAGGGTCTCCGAAGGCTTTCGTCCGTCCCACATGCCCGCCTCGTCCCAAACATGGCATAGGGCGTCGATATGAGTGGCCGATGTGCCGTGATACAGAATTCCGTAGAAGTCCACCGCGGCCCCGCAGTTGTTGGGCCGCTCCCACACGCTCATGTAGTGCTGAGCAGGCCGGGGGTTCTCCGCTGAAGGCGTGACGGGAAAGGGCCTGCTGAGCGAGACGGTGCGGCCCTTGCTGACGAGCTGCGCCGCCTTCAAGCGCTTGCCCTCCGTTATGAGGTTCATGGCTCCCGCCGAGCCCTTATCGCCCCAGCGGCCCCAGTTGCGGCGCTCCCTGAGATAAGACATCACCTCTTCCTGGGTGGGTAGCTGTCGGTCGGCCATTTCAAACCTCCATATCCATGGGCATATCTACGGCTCTGGGCCTCGCATCGGCCTGAATCCCGTGGCGATGGGCAGTCGCCGCCATCGCCTCGATTGGAGTGATTATACCCGGCATCATTCTGAAAGCAACTTCGGATAACAGAGGCCGAGCAACGTAGTCTCGGTCATGCCTGTAGTGCCGACCTTTGCGTTGACACTGCCATGCTATAGCCGTATTATTCGGTTTCCGGACAAGCTTTTTTTTGTAGGTTCCAGCGCACTCACGGTTACATCGCAACGACGACGAAGCGAGGGAGAGCTCCCAGTGTATTCATGTATATTAGTTCCTCTGGACGGCTCCAAGCTGGCCGAGAAGGCACTGGCACACGCGGAAGGACTGGCCAAGTCCTCCGGTGCTTCCGTTCACCTGCTGATGTCGATGTCCCGGCATTACGGCGGCGAGACGCCCATTGGCGGAGGTCTGGAGTCCGACCAGAGCGTGGCCCGCACGGCAGAGCTGGGCAGACAGCTGGAGGAGGCGGAAATCCAGACGGCACAGCAGTATTTGGACCACACCGCAACCAACCTGAAGAACTTGGGACTCGAGACGATCGTTGAGCTGACCACCGGCCCGGCCCATGAGCACGTGATCGACTACGCGAAACAGCACGGCGTGGACCTGATAGTAATGTCCACGCACGGCCACGGGGGTCTCAAGCGAATGTTGCTGGGAAGCACCACCGACAGGGTTATTCGCTCGGGTGAAGTGCCCGTTCTGGTCGTGCCGTAGCCACGTTAGGAGCGCTGGAAATTGGATATATCTGGGATCAAGGCCTTGACCTTTGACGTATTTGGCACCGTCGTAGACTGGCGGAGCAGCATCACACGCGAGGGACGTCGACTCGGAGAAGCACGGGGCATCGACTTGGACTGGTCGGCGTTCGCTGACGACTGGCGCGCCGGCTACGGACCATCCATGAGCCGTGTGCGGAAGGGAGAGCTGCCGTGGACCAATATCGACGCGTTGCACCGAATGGTCCTGGATGAGCTCTTGGAGAAGCACGGAGTCACCGGACTAACAGAGGAAGAGAAGGTCGATTTCAACAAGGCCTGGCACAGGCTCACTCCCTGGCCCGATTCGGTATCCGGACTCACCCGCCTGAAGAAGAGATTCGTTCTCGCGACCCTCTCCAACGGAAACGTGGCGCTGCTGACCAATATGGCCAAGAACGCCGGTCTGCCCTGGGACTGCATTTTATCAGCGGAGCTTTTCAAGCACTACAAGCCCGACCCGGAAGCCTATCAAGGCGCGGCGAGCCTGCTGGGGCTGGAGCCCGGCGAGGTGATGATGGTCGCGGCTCACCAGAACGACCTTCGCTCGGCACAGAAGGCGGGCCTGAAGGCCGCGTTCGTTCCCAGGCCCGACGAGTTCGGTCCGGAGCGCGACGTGGACACGACGCCGGACCCCGCCTTCGATTTCGTTGCGTCGAGCTTCGAGGAGCTCGCAACGAAGCTGGGAACGTAGACGAGGGTACGGGGTATAGGGTACGGGGGTACGGGGTAGAGGTACGCGGGTACGGGGTTTTGGGTCGGGCGAGGGCCGCGAAGGGCAGGTATAATCAGCAGCTTTGTCGAGGAGAATACGATGGGTAAGCTAGATGGCAAGGTAGTAGTGGTCACCGGCGCCAGCCGTGGAATAGGCGCGGAGATCGCGGCCCTGTTCGCGGCGGAGGGCGGGAAAGTGATATGCGCCGCCCGCACGATGAGGGAGGGCGACCACCCTCTCGAAGGGTCGCTGGAAAAGACGGTGGCGGGCATCGGCGAGGCCGGTGGCGAGGCGACTGCGGTGGCCGCGAACATCTCCCTGCCGGAGGACTGCGAGAAGCTTGTGCAATCTGCCCGTGACATCTACGGGACCGTGGACGTTCTCGTAAATAACGCCGCGCTTACCTACTTCATACCGGTAAAGGAATACCCGGTCAACCGCTGGATGCGGTCGTGGGCCGTGAACTTCCAGGCGCCCTTCATGCTCAGCCAGATGGTGCTGGAAGACATGATCGAAAAGAAGTCCGGCAGCATCTTGAACATATCGTCGGGCGCGGCGATTGGTCCGGGACGCGGACCGTATCCGGACGCTCCTGCCAACGCCGGCGGGACCTGCTACGGGGCCGAGAAGGCCGCACTGGAGAGGTTCACGCAGGGACTCGCGTCCGAGGTGTACCAGTTCGGGATCTCGGTCACAGCCCTGTCGCCCTCACAGGTCGTGCCTACTCCGGGAACGGTGTTCCACAACCTGGTCACCGGCTTCGACGACCCGCGCGGCGAGCACCCCGAGCTCATGGCCAGGGCCTCGCTTCTTCTTGCCACGGAGCCCCTGGACAAGATCACGGGCCGCGTCACATACAGCCAGCAGATCCTGAAAGAGTACGGTCAGCTCGAGGACGCCAAGGGCCGCGGCGTGGACAGCCCAGGCTCCGGCTACAGCCAGGCGTAGCAAACGCAATCTTGACGCTCGCACTTCTCGAGAGGGAAGAGGCTACAATTTCGGCACGCATAAACAGCCGAGATATCCAAGTCTTCGAGCCGATTTCAGGCAGATTGTTAGCCTTCGCCTCCATAGAACGTAGCGTGGGAGAACAGGGCTGGCCACGCCCAGTCGAAGCCCGACACGTAGGGTGTATGCCGGAGCGGCATGCCCTTCGGCGGGCCTTCCACAGCGGCGCTGTTCGCCGAATCTCATCGTCTGCCCGCCCTCGACGCAATCCGCTTCGGGAGCCATATACGTAGGTTGCAATGTAGCCTGCTATATTCGTGTGCTTTAGTTCGGATGCCGTCGAAATTTTGGAGATGCGCCGCCGGAGCCGAAGTCCGCCGCAATTATGGGCCGGCCATGATACCAGGCCGGAGCAGTGAATACTGAGGTACAGACCGAAATGCCGCGATATTCGCATTGTGGCCCGCTGTTTTTACATGCTATAATTTCGGGGATTCAGTCATCCGAGTTAACTGCTTCGGATGACCGGCCAGAATGTGGCGCATTGTAAAAGGCGCTCGACCGGTACATGCAAAAGAAATTCATTCAGGAGTCAAGCTTGGTATCGCAGCGAAATCGAGACTATGAACTGGTCATGGTCCTCAGTCCCGAGGCCAACGAGGAAGAGTTGACCGCAACCGTGGAGAGGGTTTCCAATTTTATCACCGAACACGGAGGGACCGCCGAAGAACCGGACAAATGGGGACTGAGACGCTTGTCCTATGCGATCAAAGAGTTCATGGAGGGAAATTACGTCTTGACGCGATTCTCCCTCGAGGCCTCCAACGTAAATGAGCTCGATCGCAGTCTCACGGCCTCTGACGATATCTTGAGGCATTTGGTAACGAAGGTTTAGAGCGTACAAATCCGTCCTTCCTGGCTGCGCTGCCAATGGAGAAGACGTTATGTCCAGCCTAAATAAGATGCTCGTGATCGGCAACCTGGGCTCAGACCCCGAAATGCGTTACACGCCGAACGGTAATCCGGTCACGTCCTTCAGTCTAGCTACAAACCGGACCTATACGACGTCGGACGGCGAGCGGCGAGAAGAGACCGAATGGTTTAGAGTCGTGGCCTGGAATCAGCTTGCCGAGCGATGCAACCAGTACCTGACAAAGGGTGGCCGGGTCTACGTGGAAGGGCGTTTGAAGAGCAGCACCTGGACGGGCCAGGACGGCCAATCCAGGTCCCGAAATGAAATTATCGCGAATACCGTCATGTTCCTGGACGGCAGGCCCGGATCCGAAAAAGGCGAACCGCAACAGGGCGCGAGCGAAGAGCCTGTGGGGGATGCGGAAGACCTACCCTGGTAGAGCATTAATCGAGAAACATGAAGTGGAAATCAGGCAGAGGTAGTTAATGACCACCGAACAGCAGCCCAGACCCCCCCAACAGTCATCTGGACCGGGACGCCCGGCATCGGGGCCCGGAGGAGGAGGTCCGCCGAGGCAAGGATACCAGAGGCCCGGAGGGGGAGGTCCGCCGCAGCGCAGACGTGGCGGCAGGCCGCGATACTACGCCAGGCGCAAGCTGTGCGCCTTCTGCGTTGACCACATCAAGGAGATCGATTACAAGCAGGTGGACCGCCTTAGGCGCTTCCTATCCGACAGGTACAAGATCGAAGCACGCCGGAAGACAGGCGTCTGCACAAAGCACCAGAGGTGGCTATCTACGGCCATCAAGCGTGCGCGACTGCTGGCCATGATTCCATTTAGTCCCGACCATCGCATGCCTGGTGGCGGGTTCGCCAGTTAGGGCCAAGATACCTTAGCAGGGGGTTGTGCAGTGGTTGAAGACGCGCAGGGTATGCCTTCCGGGCAGGATCCGACACAACAAGGCGGTCTAGCCAAGCCCGGGGCGGCACGGCTAGACCGTCGTTCCGAAATGACCCGCATTCAGCACGTGAAACGTCGACGGCGATACGCTTTCGCAGTGATCGGCGGGTTAATGCTGGTCATCGTTGGAATATTATTTGCCGGATATTTCGTCGTTTTCGTTCGTCCTCCCCAGCAGCTTGTCGTTCGAGTGAACGATGTTTCGTATTCCCGAGGCGATATGGTGAAGATTCTCCGTATGCGTCAGAGGGCTCTGGAGCAGACCGGGGAACGAATCGACAACAGCATCGACATTTTTCAGGCTCTTCAGCTAATTGTTGAAAACGAAATCATTTCCCAAACCGCGCCTTCGCTCGGAATTACGACCTCGGACGAAGAGGTGAAGGAACAGATTCGACTATCTGTTGCACAACTTTCTGGCACAAATGCATTCGGTAAATCCACCGACCAGCAGGAGAGGGAGTTTAGTGAGCAATACGGACGCTTCCTAAATGAGAGCCAGATGAGTGAAGAAGAGCATCAGTCGATCATCAGACGAGTGATCCTTCGGGAAAAGGTTAGGCAGTTCCTTGGCGATAGTGTTCCCCTGGTTGCAAAGCAGTATCACATCTACCGTCTCACGATGCAGTCCGGTGATGAGCTCAGCATCATGCATACCAAATACAATGACATGGTTCGAACCAGCACCGATCCTATATTGTTGGGAGAGGCCTTTAAGAATATAACGCGAGAATTTTCACGCGAGTCTGCCGAGAGTGTGCGGGTGGGAGGCAACTTGGGTTGGATTCCTCTCGGGGTCCTTGCAGAATATGACGACGAGATATCGAAACTGGAGATAGGCGAGCTGTCAGACCCTATTCGAAATCGCGATCAGCAGGATCAGTTATTCGTATTCATGGTGTCGGAAACGGACGAATTTCGGGACATCAAGCCGGATCACCGGGAAGTGTTAAAGAATAACGCACTGAACACCTGGGTGAACGA
>JADFQF010000375.1 GCA_022561955.1 Chloroflexota bacterium
GTCCACCCTCTGGGGTTTTTGTTCCTGGGGGCACATCCCCCAGGCCCTCTGCCAGAGGAGGATAGCCCCCTCTGGACTCCCCCATGACCATTTTGAGATAGTTACTAAGCTGGACTTTGTACATTCCGAATGAGCCTCAACACGAAGGCGTATAGCTGATGGTCGGTAATCGGCAGACTTTTGGCACTTCGAGTCTGCAGGGTGATGTCCAGAAAGTCCCTGGACGATGAGACAGGTGTTCATGCGGCAGAGCGAAGGCACCATAATAAACCTGTTCGAATGCGCTCCCAAGCCCCCGCCATTCCGGCGAAGGCCGGAAACCAGAGGGTTGGTGAAGTCGTCCCTTCGCACGGGAGAAGACGATCAGGGATGGAGGCGAGCGTGGAAAGTCGAGATGATCGTAAAAGGTAATTGGGGTTGGCGGGACCTGTATGAAGGGATAGTCTGGCTGGATTCCGGCTTTCGCCGGAATGACGGGCCCTCACCAAGCTCGACTTTGTACATTCCGTAGGAGACATCTTAAAGTACGAAGTCCAGCTTAGATGCGGCCAAGCTAAAAAACCCTAGCCATCGGGAAAAGAGAACTCCCTCTTTTCTACTCGACCCAGCGCCTCCGAGACCATCTCGTCCACCGGCAGCACCTCTTCCAGCCTGTTCACTGTCCTGGAATCTCCGTGAATGACGGGGTGCTTGGGGACGAAGAGCGAGCAGCAGTCCTGGTCCGGGAGTATGGATACGGGATAGGTGCCGATGTCCCTGGCCCTGTCGATGATCTCGTTCTTGTTGAAGCCGATGAGTGGCCGGAGTATCGGCATGGAGGCGACCTCGTCGATGATGGTGATGTTTTCCAGCGTCTGCGAAGCCACCTGGGCAAGGCTCTCGCCCGTCACCAGCGCACGAATATTGTTTTGCCTTGCCAGGGCCTCGGCGATGCGCACCATGAACCTTCTGTAGAAGATTACCCTGTAGGGGGCAGGTACTTCCACGATGATCTTTTGTTGCAGGTCGCCGATGGGTACGAGGAGCAGCTCAGACCTGTATTGGAACCGCGTGAGCATCTCCGTAATTTCGATAACCTTCTCGATGGACGACGTGTCGGTCAGCGGATGGCTGTGAAAGTGCACGAACTTCACGTGGGCGCCGCGCTTCATCAGATGCCACGCGGCTACGGGCGAGTCGATGCCGCCCGAGAGCAGGGTCATGATGGAGCCGCTGACGCCTACCGGCATCCCTCCGTATCCTCGCGTCTCATCGAAGTAGACGAGGATCCCGCCCTGGATGACGTCGATGAAGATCTCCAGGTCGGGATATTTCAGGTTGACCCTCGCGCCGGTCAGGCTACCGACGAAGTCGCCAAGCTCCCTGTTGATCTGGTCGGACGTCGTCGGGAAGCGCTTGTCGGACCTGTGCGCCGTGATTCGGAAGGTCTCGAACTTCCTGCCCTCGATCTCGGCGGGCAGAATGTCCCGCACCTCCTGGAGGTCCTGTCCGACCTTGCGAGCGGGGAAGAACTTCTCCACGCCAAAACAGTCGTGGATCCTCGTCTTGATGGGCGGCCAGTCGGCATCTTCCGGCATCGTAAGGCCGATCATCATCTGGCCCTGCCATACCTCTTCGACGTCCGTCCCTCTAACCGACCGACGCAGATTGTTGACCAGCTTTCGGATGAACATGGGCCGGTTCTTGCCCTTCAAGGCGGGCTCGTGGAATTTTGCTATCGCGTAACGCTTCACGCTGACATTGTACCCTAACGCCGGGCCGCTTCACCCGCTAGAAATTTATCTCGAAAGAGTTAACGCCTTGGCCAGCCGGCGTATGCCCTCGTCCAGCTGGTCGCTTTCGTACAGGGCGAAGCAGACCCTCAAGGCGTGCGGGAACCTGCCCGACAGGGAGAAGGCGTTCCCCGGCCTGAAATCCACGCCAACCTCTTGTGCAATGGGCTGAAGGGCCTCGGTGTCGAGCTCCCCGTTGAAATTCAACCAGAAGTAGTATCCGCCGCCGGGCCTCGTGTAGCTGACTCTCGCCCCGAGGTGTTCGCGAATCGATCGGTCCATGGCGTCCTCACGCCCTCCGTAGGTCTCACGGAGATGCGCCACGTTGCTATCGAGCAGGCCCAGGGAGATGGCGGCGTGCACCAGCGTTGACGTGAAATGATTCAGCCCGCCGCCGCTGACGGACAGCCCCGCGTTGAGAAATCTGCCTATCAGCCTGGGGTTCGCCTGAATCCAGCCCGTTCTCAGGCCGGGAGACAGGATCTTCGAGAACGATCCCAGGGAGATTACGACGCCCGCCTCCGAGCCGTCGAGTCCGAAAAGCGGCCTGGGTGGCGGCGGACCGTAGTGCAGCATCTGGTAGACCTCGTCCGCCAGAACGAGAAAGCCGTAGCTATCCGCCAGACGAAGAAGCTCATGGCGTCGCTGTTGCGAGAGCACCGACCCGGTGGGATTTTGATAGGCGGGAATCGTGTAGAGCAGCCTGGGCCCGGGGAGAGAATTGCTCTGAAGCATCTCTTCGAGCGCGTCCGTCCGAAGGCCGTCCCCGTCGGTCGGCACGCCGACTACGTTGAGGTGGTGGTCCTCAAATATGCGTTCCACGAGATAGTAAGTAGGCTCCTCCACATATACGGTATCGCCGGCATTGGCGAAGAGAGTGCAGAACAGGTCCAGGCCCTGCGACGCC
>JADFQF010000376.1 GCA_022561955.1 Chloroflexota bacterium
GAATCGGGCCTGGACATCCAGAACGTCAACACCCTGATCGTAAACCGCGCGGACGCCTTCGGCCTCTCTCAGCTGTACCAGCTACGCGGCAGGGTAGGGCGCAGCGCAAGACGCGCATATTCTTACCTGTTGATCCCCAAGACCCGAAGCCTCACCGACACGGCCGAGAAGAGGCTGAAGGCCATGCTCGCCGCCACTGAGCTCGGCGCCGGCTTTCGCATCGCCATGAAGGACCTGGAGATTCGGGGCGCCGGCAACATCCTGGGCTCCGAGCAGAGCGGGCACATCCACGCCGTCGGATTCGAGCTCTACACGAAGCTGCTCTCGACCGCCGTACAGGACCTGAAGGCCAGCCGCGAGGGCAGCGTCGGCGCCGAAACGAGCACACCGCCCGAAGCGCTGGACGGCACCGGCCCGGAGCCCGAAGCAATAGACCCCACCATCGACATCGGCATTCCCGCCAGCCTGCCCGAGGACTACATCGATGACCTGTCCACCAGGCTGGGCATGTACCAGCGGATGGTCCAGCTGCGCAAGATCGAGGACGTCGACGAGATGGCGGACGAGCTACGCGACCGGTTCGGCCCACTGCCCTGGCAGAGCGAGAACCTTCTTTACGTCACGAAGCTGAAAATCCACGCCAGAAACGCAGGGCTGGACGCCGTCTCCAGACAGGGCGGCAAGATCGTTCTGCGCACGAGATACGACGTCGGCGGAGCCAGACGGGCACTCCAGAGAAGGCTTGGCTCTCACGTGGAGGTCGGCAACAAGCAGATCCGCATCTTGCTGGACGAGATCGAGGGCGAGTGGGAGGCCGTTCTGCTGGACACTACGGAAAAGCTGTCGGGGTTCGTTGAGCAGATGTCCAGCGCCGTCCCGGCGGCGTGAGTTTCCGCACACTGAGACTCTTCTACGGCCTCCGCGCGGTCACAGGCTCATCTCGCTCATTTCGAGGCCTGTTTGAACCCCGTCCAGCGCATCTCGTACCCTTCTCGCCAGGCCAACCGGCGTGAAAGGCTTGTTTAGGAAGGACTCCGCAGGCCGGCCCGACCCTCCGTCAGCGGCGTTTATATCGTCGTTGTAGCCGGACGTGTACAGAACTTTGGCTTCCGGACACCGCTCCAAAAACTTGCCCGCGAGCTCCCTGCCTCCCATGAGTGGCATCACCAGATCAGTCAGCAGCAGCCCAACTTCGCAGCCTTCCAGCGAATTCAGGAGCTCCAGGGCCTTGACTCCGTTTTCCGCTTCCAGGACGTTGTATCCCAGCTCTCTGAGCACGTGACCGGCTACGTTACGAACCAGTGGCTCATCCTCAACCAGCAGTACGGTCTCTTCGCCCCTTGGCATATAGTCGTCGTCACGGTCCTCAGCCGTTTTTGGCTCCGTGCGGCTGGTCTTGGGTAGATAGACCGAGAACATCGTACCGCGCTTCAGCTCGGTTTCTACCGTAATGCTGCCCCCGCATTGCTTGATTATGCCGAAGCAGGTGGATAGCCCCAGGCCGGTGCCTTTGCCGACTTCCTTCGTCGTAAAGAACGGCTCGAAGATGTGCGTCTTCACGTCTTCGGTCATGCCCTCGCCGGTATCGCTCAAGGTAAAGAGGACGTATTCGCCCGAGGCCAGGTCGGGGCTTACGCGATCGTCATCGGGTCCTAGCGTAACGTTCGAGGTCGCGATCGTTATCTTTCCGCCGCCGGGCATGGCGTCGCGGGCGTTGATGGCCAGGTTCATGACGACCTGCTCGATCTGCCCGGGATCGGCATCGATTGCCCAGAGATCAGGGTCGACGGACGTAACCAGCTCGATGTTCTCTCCAATGAGTCTGCGCAGCATCTTTTCCGTGTCGTCTATGAGCTTGTTCAGGTCAATTATGGAGGTCTGGACAGCCTGACGGCGAGAGAACACCAGAAGCTGACGGGTGAGGCTTGCGGCTCGTTCGGCCGCCCTGGCTATCTCGTCCAGGTGAGACCTCAACGGATCGTTTTCAACAAGCTTGTCGTTGACCAGCTGGGCATAGGACAGAATCGGCGTAAGCAGGTTGTTGAAGTCATGGGCGACACCCCCTGCGAGCTGTCCCACTGCCTCCATCTTCTGAGACTGAATGAGCTGGTCTTGTAGCTGCTGGCGCTCCGACATCTCCTGCGTCAACCGCTCATTGGCCGTCTCGAGCCTTTTCTGCTGCCTGTTGATGGTCCTCCAGCCCTTCCAGACGATGGATACCACGCTGCCGTAAAGGACCAGAAATCCCAGCGCGATGGAGATGAACACCCGCCTCTGAAGTGCCTCGATGCGCTGAGCGATCGGCTGGTAGTACTGGTAGATCTCGAATGCGCCCTGTGGCTCGTCGGAGCCATCGAAGACGATGGGAGAATAGACCTCCATCAGCGCCCCAAGGAACTTCTCGCGTTCGTTTTCGGCGTCGTCGGCCATCTTTATCATCTCCGTGGAGACCTGACCACTCAACGCCAAGAGGAGATTCTTTTTGGTCGGGAACTTCTCGCCTACGCCCGCCCGATCCTTTGAGTAGATTACAGTCCCGTCCTTCGCCCATAACTTGAGGCCGGCGGTCCGGTCGGAAACTATGTATTCTTGTACGAATTTGTGGAACGCGTCATATCGAGCGCCCGTCATAGGCGTCTCGAGGTCTTCGGGACCAATAACGGTCAGCAGATGCC
>JADFQF010000377.1 GCA_022561955.1 Chloroflexota bacterium
CCACGGCCGCCTCCACCACTTCGTCCAGGTCAAGGCCCATCGTCACGCTCCGGTCGGTAACGAGCGACAGGCAGGGTGTCGGTAGGCGCGTCACGCGGGCTAGTCCCCGGAAGCCACGGGAGCAGCCACGCCCGCCGTGGGGCTGCTGGCGGTCGCCGTCGCCTTAGGCTCGATGCGGCCTGCGAGATAGGCCTTGCGCCCGGCCTCGACGCCTAGCTTGAAGGCCTCGCCCATGAGCGCGGGGTCATGGGCCTGGGCTATGGCCGTGTTTACCAGAACGGCTTCGGCGCCGTTCTCGATGGCCTGCGATGCGTCGGACGGCACCGCGAGTCCGGCGTCGACGACGACCGGGACGTTGGCGTCTTCGATTATCAGCCTGATCTCCTCCAGGGTCAGGATACCCTGGCCGGAGCCTATCGCCGATCCCAGCGGCATCACGGTCGCGCAGCCGATATCCTCCAGCCTTTTGGCGAGAACGGGGTCTGCGTGAATGTAGGGAAGGACGACGAATCCATCCTCGATCAGCTGCTTTGCCGCCTCGAAGGTGCCGATGGGGTCGGGGAGAAGGTGCTTCGGCTCCGGTATTACCTCCAGCTTCAGCCAGTTGGAGCCGGTGACCTCACGGGCGAGGTGAGCCGTGAAAATCGCCTCCTCGGCCGTCTTGCACCCCGCGGTATTGGGAAGGATGGTGTACTTCCCCCAGTCGAAGTAGTCCAGGATATTCTTCTCGTTGGGATTGTCCAGGTCCAGTCTGCGGATGGCGACCGTGATTATCTCCGCGCCCGAGGCCTCGATGGACGAGACCATCTCCTCCATGCTGCGGTGCCTCCCGGTGCCTACCATCAGCCTGGAGCCGAACTCCTTGCCCGCTATCACCAGGGGGTCATTCATCTCTGTCACTCCCGTTTTTTAGATCGGTTGCCGTTCTTAGCTTCTTCACTTAATTTGAAAGGCCCGTTTCCGGGTAGCCTAAATTGGATGCCGTTCTGCCAGGATAATAGCCAGGCAGAACCTAGCTCGACTAAACAAAAAAACCGCTAGCGTACTGCCAGCGGCTAAAGAACATACTTGCATGGTATTTCCCTGCGCTGGCATTACCCAGATCAGGTGCTTGGGGTCGGCAACGACTTACGGTCGCCCTCTCAGCCCGGCTTTCCCGAGCTCCCCAACCGAATTGCACTTCGACATCAGGATAGCCGACATATGATGTAAAGTCAACGAAGCCCGATATGGAACAAAATCAGACGTGACATCGTCTATGTTTTCGTAAGGCTATTTAGCTTACCAGTTGCTAGACTGAACATGGGTACCTTCCGAAAAGGGGAGAACATTGAGCAATGACTAAACACACGAAATCAGTCGCCTTCTCGACGATGTTGCTACTGCTGGCCGTCCTGGTCGCCTGCGGAAGCTCACTGGGCGGTGGCTCGTCCGCAGAAAGCACAGCCTTTCAATCGCGAGCGGTCCCGCAAGCTCCTGCAGCGCCTGCTCCCGCAGCACCTGCGCCTGCACCTGCGTCCGGCGCATTCGGCCCTCCCGGCCTACCCGGCTTCCCCGGCAATCCAGGCGCGCCGGCACCGAGACCTGCTCCTGCGGCGTCCGCGCCTGCGGCACCTGCAGCAGCAGCTCCCGAGCCAGAAGACCTCAAGGCTTTGTCCTCGGAGGGGTTCTTCCGAGACGATTCAATCTCGGGAGACCTCGATGAGAACGTCGCCGAGGCTCATACCAGCGGCACCGGAACAGGTGAAGAGGCCGAGACCGTGTCGCAGCAGCGCATAATCATCAGGACCGTGGACATGACACTTGTCGTCGATAATGTCGCAGCGAGCCTTGATGAAATCGCCGACCTTGCCAAGAGCTTCGACGGCTGGGTTGTTAGCTCCGACCGCAGCGCCAAGCATCGCGGCTTCATTTCAGTCCGGGTGCCGGCAACCAGTCTCGATGAGGTCATCGGTGACCTCCGCGCCCTGGCGGAAGAGGTCGAGGCCGAGTCGACGACCAGTCAGGACGTCACCGACGAGTACGTGGACAACAGGTCCCGGCTCGTCAGCCTCAAGGCCACCGAGGAGGCGTTGTTGGCGCTCCTCAACAGGGCTGAGAAGGTCGAGGACGCTCTCAACGTACAGCGGGAGCTGGCCAAACTTCAGGTTGAAATAGAAGCCAAACAGGGGAGAATAAAGTTCCTTGAAGAGTCGTCCGCCTTTTCGCTGATCAACGTCCGCTTGAGACTCTCCCCGATAGACATGCCAGTGGACGCCGGTCCCGATCAGACGTTCAGCCTGGGACAGAATGCGCGCTTCAGGGCGACGTTTACGCCGCCTGAGGGTATCGAGGACTTCACGTTTACCTGGGACTTCGGAGACGGTAGGCCTCCCGTGACCAGCGACCGCACGGCTCCCACCGCTGATGACGACAAGCGCATAACGGCCACGATAGCCCACCAGTACGACGACGAGCGCGATTCGCCCTATATCGTCGAGATCGAGATGACAGGCACGGGCGACGCCGGTGTCGCCGAAGGCTCCGATACCTTTATCGCCACCGTGACCAAGCTTCCCAGCATAGAGGTCTTCGCGGGCGAGACGCTCATCGTGGAAGAGGGCGAAACCGTCGAGCTGTCTGGCACATTTACAAGACCCGAAGGTCTGACGGACATCACGTTCAAATGGGACT
>JADFQF010000378.1 GCA_022561955.1 Chloroflexota bacterium
CCACGTCGTGGCGACGAGATCGGTCGCCACCGTTGAAAGCCTACCGTCGACCAGGCCGGACCATAGCTCCGAGGCATCTTCGGGCGACTTCAACGAGGGGTAGGTGTGGTACTTCATGCCGTTCTCTTCCCTGTAGTTTTCGGCGCTGAAGGTCGCGTAATTGTGAAGGGTCTCGCCGTATACCGGCATTCCCCTGCTTCGAGCCTCCGCGATGGCCTGCACTCCCTCCCTGGCGCTGGTGTGCACGAAGTATATGGGGCATCCCGTCCGCTCCGACAGCCTGATAACCCGCCGGAAGCTGACGTCCTCGGATACGTTTGAGTGAATCAGATGCATATTCCACCAGTCCCACTGGCCCCGCTCCTGGGCGAGGGAGTAGTTGTAGTGGACCATGTCGTCGTCCTCGGAGTGGACCAGCAGCATTCCGCCGTTCTCGGCGATGAGCTCCATTATCGATGAGAGCCTGCCGAAGTCTGTCTTGTTGTTCTGCATCTGTGCGCTCGGCGGCCTGATGCTCGTCGTAAATATCTTGAAGCTGGCGAATCCCTCGCGGATCAGCTCCGGTATCTGGTTGATGGCGTCCGTCCCGGTGCCGCCGCAGAAGATGGGGTGATACGTGTAATCGGTGTAGCCGTTGCCCTCCCAGCGTTCGGCCGCCTCTTTCAGGGCGAAATGAAGGTCCTGGTCGGGCACCTGGGTTGCGAAATCCATCACCGTCGTCGTGCCGCCGTGAATCGCCGCCTTGGATACGGGTTCGGCGGGCATTCTAGTAGGCTGTCGTTGGTCGCCTATATGTGCATGAGGCTCGATTCCGCCCGGCACCACGATCTTCCCCGAGGCGTCGACGACCCGTGCACCGTCGCCGCTCACCAGGCCCTGCTGGGTCACGCCGGCGATCTTCTCGCCCTCAACGATGACGTCGTAATCCCCAACGCCGGAGGGTGTAACGACCTGTCCTCCTCGGATAATCAGATCAGCCATATCAGTCCTCCTGGATTTATCATGCGGTCCCATATCGAGGGTGGCAGAATGATATCATAGCTGCCGCAAGCAGGGCGGATATGGGACTCTTTCAGCTCCTCGACTCGAATCAAAGGGGTGTGTTTCTAGATGACCTTCTCCATAGTTGCCGTCGATAAGAACACCGGCGAGGCTGGTGTCGGCGTGGCCAGCAAGTTTTTTGCGGTGGGCGCCGTCGTGCCGTGGGCGACGGCGAGCGCGGGGGCAGGCGTGACCCAGGCAAACACCAACATGAGCCAGGGACCGCTGGGTCTCGACTTGATGTCCCGCCGAGTCCTCCCAACCGAGGTGGTCGAGCAGCTGCTCAACGGCGACGACGAGCGAGACCAGCGACAGATAGCCTTCGTTGACGTACAGGGCAAAAGCGCATCGTGGACCGGCGACGAGTGCCTGCCGTGGGCGGGCTCCCGTGTGGGCGAGGGCTACGCGTGTCAGGGCAACATCCTGAGCGGTCCCGAAGTTGTCGAGAGTATGGCGACGTCCTTCGAGGCCTCCGACGGCCCGCTGCCGGAGAGGCTGTTGCAGGCGTTGGACGCGGGCCTGACAGCGGGCGGCGACAGCCGTGGACAGCAGAGCGCGGCCATGTATGTAGCCAAGGAGGGCGGAAGCTATGGGGGCCACCTGGACAGGTATATCGACCTGCGAGTAGACGATCACACGGAGCCGCTGACCGAGCTTCGAAAGCTGCTCGGACTACACAGGCTGACGTTTGGGTCCGGCGGCAGACCGACCCTGGTGCGGCTTCAGGGCAATGTCGTGAGGGAGGTCCAGCGCGTCCTCGAACGCCTGGGCTACTACGAGGGCGAGATCAACGGCGTCAACGACGCAGCTACTCAGGCGGCGCTGACGAGGTACTGCCAGGTCGAGAACTTCGAGGAGCGCCTTGCCGCGGCCCACGAGCGAGGCCCAGAGTGGATCGACCGTGAGGTGTTGAACCACATGCGAGCTCAGGTCCAATGAGCTGAGGTTTCAGGCTGGATTGCGGGCGGCAATCGGACCAAGAGATGGGCTCTTAGAAAGATGGGACAATACAGACCGCTATGCCGATGGCGGGTTGTAGGTCGCCGTCGCGGCCGCCTTCATCGCCGCCACGCCCTCGTCCATTTCCATCAACGGTGTTAACTGCATCGATTTCACGGCGCCCCCGGCGCTGACGGCCAGTGAGACTGCGGCTGCGTTTACATTGTTGGGCATGTCCATGACGCCAATCAGGTCATACTCACCGAAAGCGTAATAGAGGCTCTCTATCTTGCCTCCGAGGCTCTCGATTACGGGTGGGCCAAGCATACCGTTGCCGCCAAGAATCAGGATTCTCATCGCGCTGCGCCCTCCCCTGCCAGAGATTCCTTCTTATCCGGAAATCCGATAGCAAGTTCCGCATTGCCGAGGAGATAACGCGCGTTTGGCACAGGTGATTGAATGTGGAGGAGCCGATAACCAGATCCGCCCGCCTCAACCGTGGCACTGATAGCTAACCCGGCATCGTCGCTGGCCAGTGCTGCAGTGCCTCCCGCATTGGCACTCGTGCGATCGCCGTCGACGATTGGGAACCCGAGCCTCAGGATTGTGGTGGAGATTGGCTCTTCGCGGGCGTATTCACGGAACACATATTCGCCAAGATGTATTGCCAGAATCTCATCGTCAGTTG
>JADFQF010000379.1 GCA_022561955.1 Chloroflexota bacterium
ACATCTGAAGCGACCTAGTGATTCGCCGGGCTTCGGTCTACGCCAATAGGAATAAAAAAGGGGCGGATCTCGAAGACCCGCCCCTTTTGGTCAACCTAATATTGTCCCTTGACAGTAGGTACCGATCTCAAAATATGGTTCGACAAGCTCTCCGCAGCGGCGGAGTCCGAAGACATACGTTGTAAGGAGTCGGACACCATGAACGGAGAGGGTTCATTCTGCCCGTTCGTCCTGAGCTTGTCGAAGGACAGTCCTGTAGGACAGTCGTTATCGAGATGTCTTCTTAGTACTCGTCGTCCTCGTTCTCACCTTCCTGCGAGTTGACGATGCGTTGGAATGCGGGCGTGAACGCCTCATCGTCGCCGGGTTCCGTATCGTCGTCCGACCAGTCCTTAAGCATGGCCAGGACCGGTTCTTCGGAGGGGTCGTCCTCCGAGCCATCAAATCCAGCGACGGCGCCGGGGAGGAAGACTCGATAGTCCATACCAGAGCCTTTTGTCGGGAAGGAAACGACTCCGGCCTGCGATGGGTGCTTGTAGACCTCGTGAATTACTAAGTTGAGCTCTTGCTCGCCTACACTGGTCACGGCCGCGTCGTAGCGGTTACCCCCAGCGATCAGCTTGGACAACCGCGAGGAAAGCCTTGGTTCCAGCTTGCCGAGGTATTCGCCAGCCTGGCTGGAAACCACCAGTTTGGAGCCTTCCAGGTGCAGGTCCACGCTCTGACCCGGGGCCAGCTTCAGGAGTTCTTTGGGGGGAGCAAGGCTCATCAAGGAGGTTACACCAGACTTGCCGCTCTCCCCGATGAGCGTCTGCGGCGATACGGAGTGTTTATTGCTGGAAACGGTCTCCGTCTCCCCTAGCCTCTCCAGCCTCTGGACGTTCTTCTTCGCGATGCTGTTGTACGGAGAAATCTCTAGTGCGCGCCGAAAGGCATCACAGGCTTCGCGATTTCGGCCAAGCTCGCTGAGCGCTTTGCCCAGACGATTGTACGCCTCGAGCTCTTCCGGGAAGTCCTCGATGATGGCGTTATTCACGCCTATCGCTTCCTCCCAGCGCCGCTCCATAGCCAGGGCGACGGCCCTTTTGGTCTGGTCTTTCTTGACCTTTTCTTTCTCTTCTACTGGATTCATATTCATCTTATCAGCCCCGTTAAAGTCACGGAATTCTAGCCTATAGTTTTTAACCGTGCAAGGGTTTTTTGGACCATCAGAGCGGTCTTTAATTACACTTATTTATGGACAGATTTATCAATTATTAACGTCTCCAGCGAATAACCGTGAGCTTCCATATCGCCTCAATGATTATTCCCAGAGACATCTTGGATTTTCCGGCGGTGCGGTCGTGGAAGACGATTGGCCTTTCTACGACCTTATGGCCCATCTCCTGGCAAGCGTAGGCGACTTCGGCCTGAAAGCCGAACCCACTGCAGCGAAAGCCCTCGAGATTTAACGACCCCAATGCCGTCGCGCGGAACGCCTTGAAGCCCGTCGTGGCGTCCTTGACCTTCACGCCGGATACGATGCGAATAGCCTGATTGGCAAGGGAGCTCAGCAGGCGCCTCTTTAGATTCCACTCCTCGTCCACTCCTCCGCCCGTCGTGTACCTGGACCCAATGACCACATCCGCCGTTTCCAGGGCCTCGATGAATCCGGGAATGTACTCCGGGGCGTGGGACAGGTCGGCGTCCATCTGCACCACATATTCGGCGCCATCCTCCAGCGCCTGTGAAAAACCCCTGACGTACGCCGTACCCAGGCCCAGCTTGTCTTCGCGCTCGATGACCGCGACTCTTCCCTTGTAGTGGCGGTCCAGCTCTCGCGCCACGTTCGACGTGCCGTCGGGCGACGCGTCATCGACCACGATCATGCTCGACTTTGGCATGTCTAAAGCAAATATACGCTCGGCCAGCCTGGGCAGATTTTCCGCTTCAATATACGTCGGGACGACTATTACGACCTTGCCTTCAACGGAGCTCATTTATGATCTCCCGATCTCTCTGCCAATGCTCTCGAAGAGCCTTCGCAGCTTCTGCCATCCAATCTGTATTTCCCGAACAGGTCACGGACGCGGACAAGCAACGTGTCTTTTATCATCAACAGAGAGTCGATTCCAACCCGCAGCTTGCTGGAGGGGTCGTGATACCAGTCCACGGGCAGCTCGAATACACGCATATTCATCTTGAGGGCCAGGTAGAGCAGCTCGACATCAAAGCCCCAGCCCTTCGTCTGCTGGAGTCGAAAGATTCTTTCGGCCACATCGCCTCGCATGCACTTGAAACCGCACTGGGTATCCTGGAAGTCCCGAACGGCGATCAGCCTGACCGACCAGTTGAAGAGCCTTCCCAGGCCATGACGCAGCGCCGACTCGTTGAAGCGCCGGGCGCCCTCGATCTGCCTGGAGCCGATGACGATGTCGTAGCCCTCTGAGAGCTTCTCCAAAAACGAAGACAGGTACCCAATGGGCGTGGCGACATCCGCGTCGCACATGAATCTGTAGTCCCCGCTCGCAGCCAGCATCCCGTTCTTCACGGCCCATCCCTTGCCGCCGTGGGAGAGGCATTCCAGCCTTATCCGTCCTTCCTTCAAACAGCATGCCTCCACCAGCGCGGCGGTCGAGTCCGTGCTCCCGTCATCGGCGACTATGATCTCCCACGTGTAGTCCTG
>JADFQF010000380.1 GCA_022561955.1 Chloroflexota bacterium
GCCATGGCCTCCGCATGTTCGCCGCCCGGCGATTGCGTCCAGCCCTCGGCGACGATCTTTCCGTTCTTCACGACGATGGCCCCGACGGAGGGGTTTGGGCTTGTTGAGCCCAGGGCTCGCCGTGCCAGAGCCAGGGCACTCTCCATATGGGTCATGACGGCCTGTTATCGGTATTCCTTTTTTTGATTGATGTATGCGTTCTTGAAGTCTTCGTACATCTTGCTCGCGGTCGGACGAAGCTGGCCCTGGTACTTGCTGCCCAGTCCGGGAGAGCCGTAGGGCCGGTCCGCCGCCGTTGAGAGCTGAGCGTAGGATATCTGCCCTATCTTCATGCCCTGGTAGAGGGTTATGGGAAGGTTTGCCACGTTGCTAAGCTCCAGCGTGAGATGGCCCTTCCAGCCGGGGTCGACGTATCCGGCCGTCGAGTGAATCAGCAGGCCTACCCGTCCCAGGGAGCTCTTGCCCTCGAGACGGGCCACGATGTCATCGGGAAGCTCGATATGCTCCAGCGTGCTGCCCAGCACGAATTCGCCGGGATGCAGCATGAACGCCCTGTCATCGTCTATCGTCACCATCTCGGTGAGGTCGCTCATGTCCTCCCTGACATCGATGTAGGGGCGGCGAGAGTTTCGAAAAACGAGTATCTGGCGATCGAGGTGTACGTCGATGCTGGCCGGCTGTATGCAGTTCTCGCCCAGAGGGTCGACCACGATGCGCCCTTCCTCCAGCATCTGCTTTATCGTTCGGTCGCTGAGAACCATTGCCCCTCCCCGACATGATCGAAATGTCCCACCAGGACACTCCCAATCACGTAATTGTATTCGACATGAGCCCGATGTCGGAATTGTAGCAGCCGACGACGATTCACACAAAAAAAGGGCGCCTCGTGATCGAAGCGCCCTTTCATTGTGCTGCCGGCCGCTCGCGATTACTGGATGGCGAACACGGCCTGCACATTCAGAGTCAGCTCGAGCTCGCCACCGATGATCGGGGTAGAGGCGTCCATTGCAGACTCCGCGAAAGCCATGCGCGGCACCGCGAAATTCTGTACTATGGGCCTGCCGGCGGAGGACTCGCTGATGAAGACCAGCCTGCCAAGGCCTACGCCCGACAAGCGAGCATAGTCTTCCGCCTTGTCCATGACATCGCCCACCGCCAGCGCCCGGAGCTCGTCCATCATGGGCGCGGTATCCTCGACGGTGAATCTGATGCCGTTGATGCGGGTCGAATCGCCGCCGGCGTTCGCCACCTCGTCGATGATCTCACCGACGGCGTCCAGGTCTCGGATCTTAATCGAAGCAGTGTTGCTCACCCTGAATCCAATTAAGATCTGCCTGTTGGTGCGGAATCCCGACTCCGTTACCTCTCGGTACTCGTACTGAGGGAACACGTTGAAAGACCTGGTCTGAATATCTCTGTCCTCCAGGCCCCTACTTCGTAGCGTCGCGACGATGGCTTCCATGGCGTCCGCCGCCTTGCCGTTGGCCTCTGCGACGGTCTTTCCGGTCGTCTCCACACCGACTGTCAAGAGCACCAGGTCGGGCTCGAGGGAGATCTTGCCCTGGCCGTTTACCCAGATTCCGGTCTGCCCGTTAGTCTGAAGCGCGGGGTAGCCGCTTAGGACAGGAAGCCCTATGGGTAGGGACGCGGCCGACCTTGGAACCGTGACCCTTATTTCAGTGGGAGGCATTGGCGAGTTCGGCAGAACCACTCCAGCGGGAGGCAGCGGCGAGACGGGCAGACCTACAGATACCCTTCCCTGCTCGACGGGTTGCTGTACTGCCGGCACGCTTGGTGCTGTAGCTTCGATCGGCTTTGTCGCTGCTTCTCCGTTGCTGCAGGCCACTCCAACCGCCAGGGCAGCAGCGAGACCCGCCATGATTATAAATCCCTTCATCCTTATCATCGTTCCTGTTTCCTCCATGTAAGTATTACTCTGATTTCTCGTTTGAGACATTTGAACGTTCAGATTTTCTATCGCTCAAATATACTGACGTCGATACATTGAAAAAGGTTCCAGGTTTCTCAGCTTTGATCTGGAAGGGCCGAGTCTTCGGCTGCGCGGCGCAGAGTTGGTGCCCTGTGTACGAGGTGGAGCCGGCCTGAGCATCCAGCGAGCCAACGTTTATGAGCCTTGAGATTTAGGAAACGCGGGGAATATCTACAGGTATAGGGAAGGTACGAGAGTGGCTAAAGCGCCTACGGCCTGCTCCTGCCTCGACGGGCAACCCAATAGGCAGAGGCCAGAAGTAGGGCCACGAGCACGCCCAGGGCAATCTCCAGCTCCCGTAGGGGAATCCTGAATTCTCGGAATTCCCGTGTCTCAGCGACGATGACCTCGGGCATTTGTGTTTCGGCAACTGGCTCTTTCACCCTCGAAGTGCTCTCGTCTAATGCGGCGGTGGGCAACGCGCGAATTAAAGGAGCCGGCAGCGGGGTCGATGGCGCGGTCTCTTGTGTTTGCGCCACAGGCGCTTCGATTGCGGTCTGAGAGGTCACTGGTTCCGTCGACTGGTCCCCCGCTGCCAATGACTCTATCGTCGGCTCTTCGACTTCGAGGGCCGCGGGAGCGGCCAGCGTTTGCGGAGCCGTCGTGTCATCGGATTTGGCGTTCTTTGCAGACTCGACTGCGGCCATAGCCGGGACCGGGGCGGGGACTG
>JADFQF010000381.1 GCA_022561955.1 Chloroflexota bacterium
TTTACCAAGCGGGTCCACTCTCTCAGCTTCGTTCGAATCTTAATCGCCGGGCGCGTCACCTATCGAAGATACACGCATATACGCGTTTTGATACAGGGGCGCAGCCGACAATATTCAATGATACCAGTTCCGCGGATTCCCAGAGACGCGAGGCCGTTCAGAGTCTCGGCGGCTGCGCTATTGGAGTAGGACCGAAGATTCACGGTCAAACCGGCCACTGCTGTGCACATATAGTGGCGGCCCAGTTAGGGCTCCGAGACATGGGGCAGGGGAATAGGGCTCAGCTACATGGGAAGCAGTTAGCCGCGCTCCACATCGAGTCCGTGGTCGGGACATGCCTGCTGGACGAAAAAGGCCCCGCGCCCGGTGAGGAGGCACACGGTTCACCTGGAGCGCGGGGCCGGGGTAGGGAGCTCGGCGGCCGGAGCTACCACCTGGGGCCATGACCTTTGCCCTTGGGGCCCTTGTTTTTGGGTCCCTTGGACTTGCCTTTGCTTTTACCCTTCGCCCCCTGCGGGAAGAGCTCTGGCCCACCATCCGAATTTTGGAACCTGGGCGGCTTGCCCACGATGGTTACGGTGTCTTCTTCCTGGAATTCGGTCCCATCCGTCATCTCTCCCGTGAGGGTCAGCGTGACGACTTCTCCTTTGAAGAGGTCATGCGGCATCCCAAGCGTGTTCCGCCGGAAGTGAAGCATGAGGTCGTCGATGCCATCACCGGATACGTCGCCGATGTGGCCGCCATGGGCGGGCCGGGCCTCGTCGCCGTCGAAGCCGAAACGGATCGACGATATGTCAATGTCGTGGACGTCGAAGCCGTCGCCGCCGAACAACAGGACCGGCACCACGCCTCTGCCGTTGAGGTTGAGCGGGTTGCGGTCCGAGCCGGGCTTTATGTCTATGCCGCTTCCGGACAGGGCGCTGATTTCCACCGACGCCGAGTCGCTGTTGTCGCTGTCGTCTGCATCGCTCTCGTTGCCGCTCACCTCAGCTGTATTCACCGCCATGCCGGCGCGCAGAGCCTCGACCTCTACGGTTATCTCCGCGCCCTCGCCGGCTCCGAGGTCTCCGAGCTCGCAGGTGACGACACCGCCGGACTCGCCGCATGTTCCCACCGTAGACTCCGCCGATACGAAGGCGAGCCTCGACGGCAGGGTGTCGGTAACGATAACGTCTGTGGACGTGGCCAGGCCGACGTTGGAGATCTGCAGCGTGAATACGACGTGTTCCCCTGCGAGCACGTGGTTATCGGATGCGGTCTTGGTTATAGACAGGTCCGCCTCTTCGGGCTCCAGGGAGATGACCATTAGCGTTGCCGCCGCCGTGTTGTCGCTCTCGTCCGGGTCATGCTCATCGCCCTCCACCGACGCGACGTTGACCGATTCGCCGGCTGCCGTGGCCTCGGCGTCGATAAACACCACGGCGCCCTCGCCGTCGCCAAGCTCTCCCAGCTCACAGGTGACGACGTTGGCCGTCTCGCTACAGACGCCGGTGGTGGACACCGCCGCCAGGAAGTCCAGGTTCGAGGGCAGGGCATCGGTAATGGTCACGTTGGTGGACGTGGCGGGGCCGTGATTCCGCACCTGTATCGTGAAAACCACGAGATCACCGACTAAGACCTCATCGTCGGAGGCCACCTTTGCGATGGAAAGGTCGGCGGACACATCGCCGATCTCGACCGTTGCCGAGTCGGAGTTGTCGCCATCGTCGGGGTCGTGCTGTGCGCCGAAGACGGTGGCCGTATTCGTCACCTCACCAGCTTCGATGGCGATAGCCACGATCGTGCTCGTCGCCGTTTGCCCGACGGCTAGCTGTCCTAGATTACAGGTAACGACACCGGATGCTTCGCCACAGACCCCGGAGTCGGACGTTACGGAGACGAAGTCCAGGCCCTCGGGCAGCGGGTCGGTAAGGGTAACCGCGGTTGAGGTGGCCGGACCCGTGTTGGAAACAACCAGCGTGAACGTGACCGTCTCTCCGACCTCGACGGAGGCGTCGGAGACGTGCTTCGTCAGCGTAAGGTCGGCATCGGTCGCTTCGCCGTCGGCGAATGTCGTGCCAAAGGCCGAGGCTATCGCCATGACGCCGGCGATGGCCAGGGGTCCGAGTATCCTGAGCCTCATGTGTTTGTCACCAGTGTTCGGGTTGAGGTGGGGGCGACGTCACGTGCGGACCGTGCCGTCTACCTCAATAATGACAGGACAAGCGTTACAGAAGTGTTACGGGTTGGGACTTTTCGATATGCGGACCGAGGACAGTCATTATGACGACGGGCAGGAAAGAGAAATCCGCCCGAACGCGCTCCCAAACCCCGTCATTCCGCCGAAGGCCGAAATCCGGAGCGTTGGTGAAGATACACATTCGACGAACGTGCGTCCAAGCCCCCGTCATTCCGGCGAAGGCCGGAATCCAGAGGGACCCTACGCACGGGAGAAGGCGAGCGTGGGATGGAGGCAAGCATGGAAGGGCGGGATGATCGTAAAAGGTAATTGGGGTTGCGGGGCCTGTATGAAGGGATAGTCTGCTGGATTCCGGCTTTCGCCGGAATGACGGGCACCTCTTAGCCCGACTCTGTGCATTCCGATTGAGCCCCAGCACGAAGGCGTATGGCTAATGGTGAATAATCGGCAGATGTTTTGCACGTCGAGTCCGCAGGGTG
>JADFQF010000382.1 GCA_022561955.1 Chloroflexota bacterium
CTTGATGGGAAGGGACTTCCCGCTGATGAGGGCAAGCCGGCTCGTGACGCAGGTCGAAGAGTCGGGCCTATCGGAGGATGATAAGGCGGCGATACTTGGCGGCAACGCGGAGAAGCTGCTTACGACCTAATCGGTCTCGCGGCGAGGCACCTGCCCGATGCGATTCGGGCTGGACCGGGCGACATTCTGGGGCAGATAGGAGCTTCACCCTCTCCGACGAGTCGGAGTCCGAAGATATACAAACCTAAGGAGTCGGACATCCCAGCCTTCTCCTCCGATATAAGTATCGGAGTCCGATGCGTCGGACCATCAAGGGAGAAGGGGTATCTTTCAACCCCATTGAATCTGGGCCAAGCTATCCTCCCTCCCTGGCGGGAGGGAGCGAATTGACACCAGCTCTCCCCCTTACGAAGGGGGAGATTTAGTGGGGGTCGTACCCCTTGCTCGCACGCTTCACCCTCATCCCAACCTTCTCCTCCGATATTAGTATCGGAGTCCGATGCGTCGGACCATCGAGGGAGAAGGGGTATCTTTCAACCCCTTTGAATCTAGACCAAGCCGTCTTCCCTCCCTTCGGGGAGGGATCTAAAGGGAGTGGGCGAACGGCCACCCTCAACTGAACCCTCTCTAAGGTGCCGGACACCAGGTCTCCCCCTTTTGAAGGGGGAGATTTAGAGGGGGTCGTCGTCGCTCGCCGCGCTAGCCCTCTTTTGGCCTGAAGATGCCGAAGGAGCTCGTGTAGCCGTGCAGGAACGTGGAGCCTCCAACCGGCCCAATCTCCCCGTTGCAGAAGAATCCCGTCAGGGGCAGCGCCCCGACCTTCTCACGAAACATGTCCGTGTCGTGGTCGGCCCTCCCGTATAAGAAGGCGCCCCGACCCAGACACTGAAACAGCAGCGCTCCGGAATCAGCTTGCGGCTTACGTCCGCTGACGTACTTCTCCAACATGGCGTCTAAATCCTGCGAGGACGTTTGCGAGTCCCGCAGATGAAACTGGATCGTCTGGCCTTCCTTGAGCATCTCCCCGACGGCTATCAGGCCCTTCTGGGCGTCGATGCCGACGATGTTGCGTATGAGGAAGTCTCCCAGCTGAGGGCTGTCGTTGAAGGGGTCCATGACCACTCCGATGAAGAGCGAGTTCTGTGCAAGCTCGCGATCGCGCTCGTCCAGCCCTTGAAAGACCTCCTTCAGGACCTCGAAGGGCGTGCGGCCGTCCAGCCCCAACAGCAAGTTACGGCTGCACGACGTCACTTGCATCGGGTCGCCGATGGGCCGACAGCCCTGCGCCACGACGCTGTCCACGGCGATGTCGCCCGAGAGGGCAACCCCAACCGCGCCCGAGTCGTAGGTCGTCTTCCCGAGGATGACCCCTCTATAAGTCCTCCCTTCGTTAGGGGGGACGGCAGGGGGGTCGAGGTAGAGGCTGTTGCCGCCGGGCTGGTTCGCTCCGCTTGCGAGGCCGCCGATCTTGACGGCGTCGGGAAAAGCGTAGTCCAGCCCCATCAGAAGCTGCTCGCCTCGTGTGCTGAACGGGTCGGCGAGTATGACGAAGTGAGGCCCGACTTCCTTCTTGACGCCCAGCAAGGCCTCCCACTGGTCGGGAGGAGCGTCGCCGTCCGGCAGGGCGTCTTCGCCGATGTAAAAAGGCGTCAGTTGAACGTCGGGTAAGACGGCGGCGGTCAGTGCGAATCCGGGACGTTGTTCGATCTCCCGTCCGGCGCCGATTATGCCGCCTCCCGAGCACCCGATGAGCAGGGCGTCGGCCAGGTTTTCGCGCACCAGTTGGGGCAGACTCTCATACTCCACCGCGTGGTGCGACGAGACGAAGGCGAAGATCAGGTCCGGCTCCATGCCGTCGAGGTCGTCGTGAATCTGACGCCCGCACTCCCCCACGGCCTCGGCCAGTGAGAATTTTTCAGAGACTGCTGAGCTCCACTTCATGAGTGACCCCTTGGCTGCCGAGAAGGCATCTTCGCGTGTTTACAATCGACGATTGACAGCCATTGTATCAAACCGTCGTCTTACGCAAAGGGGTGGCACAAAGAGCTCCGCCTATGCTTTGCGAAGGACGTACATCATCTGCTCAGATTTCGCCTTGGGCGCTTCTTTTCCGTAGCCTCCGTAGACGCCTTCTATGGCAAAGCCGTTGTCGGCGAACAGCTTCTCGAGCTGGTCTGGGAGCGTATAACGTCGCTGTATCATGAACTCCTTGCTGGTAACGGAACCGTCGGGCGCAGTTATTTCGAAGCGTTTACTCTGGTAATCTGCCTGAATCTCTTTGTCCAGCGAAAAGATGTTCCAGCTGCGAATTCGGTTTCCGTTGCGAGGGTCTACGACTTCATTCCTGAATATGGGCTCCGGCGGGCAGTATTCCAGTCTATTCCAGGGAATGTATACATCCAGCAAGGCATAGGCGGAGTCCGACATGTGCGCCCGTATCCGCTCCAGCGCCCTCTTCTGGTCAACCTCGGTCAGAAAGTAGTTGAAGGTGTAGTACGGGACCATCACCAGGTCGAACTTCTCACCCAGATCGAGCTCGCAGGCGTCCGCCTGCACCACGCTGACCCTGTCGCGGACCTCCGCCGGTTCCTCCTTCAGGCGAGCGTTGAGCAAGGACAGCATCGAAGTAGATATGTCCACGGCCGCGACTCGCACTC
>JADFQF010000383.1 GCA_022561955.1 Chloroflexota bacterium
GGCGGCGTGCATTGGCGCCATCATGATGGGTTCATTCACAGTAATGATAATGGGTCGGCATGCGGCCACGATCGGGTCTCAGGTGGTTGGAATGAAACCGCCGCCGCCGCCGGGCGTGCCCATCACCACCGCCGTGGCCAAGGGTGCCATGAACGTATTATTCGGCCCCTAGCAGGGCGTTGAAAAACTCTTTCCACAAACCCTTTGGCACTCTTTCTAGTAAGGAAAAGGGGGAAATTGTATCTGAGGGACACCCTCAGACTCCCAGCAAAGGGGCTTGGCCCCTCTGCACTCCCCATTCTTCATCATCCTGCTAGGCGAGCTCGTGGCCGGACAACCACCCGCGCTCATAATCCGGATGGAAGCTAGCCGCCCGGTGCGATGATGTCTTGCGCCCGTAGCAGCAGAAGCTCCGTCACAGTATTGCCCAAAATGAACACCGTCGATTGTACCGGCGTCTTTGCGTAATAGGACAGATCGTCCCTCGGTAAAAAGCGTACCCTGGTCGTCGGTGAAAATGCGTCCGGCCCCGTGATTATACGAATGGAAATCGCGTCGGGACCGTTGAAATCGAGTCCATTTGCCTCCTGCGGCGTGGCGAAGTCTCCGGCGATAAGCCTTTCGATATTTCTCAGGATGCCTTCCATGACGAACAGGCTGGCAGGCTCGATGCCTGAACCGTCGTCAACGGTCCATCTTCGACCCCCCGGAGCCAGGACGAACTCTTCGTCGGGGTAGGCGAACTCGATGCGGTCGATCTCTCCCCTGGGTATGCTGGTCACGACGGGATTACGCCAGCTGTTTGGATCGGGGTCGAAAATATTGGTGAAAGGGCATGGCACGCCGTAGACCTCGTCCTTGCCCGGTCGTCTCATGTAGCAGAACCGTACCTCCGGCGTCCACACCCCGACGATGAACTCCTCCTGGATGAATTCGCCGCGATAGAATGAGACGCGTACCCCCTGCCCGTCCTGCACGCCCATGCGAGAGTGGCTGGCGGGATTCACGGCGATCAGCTGCGCGCCGTCGATCTCCCTCACGGTCCCCCAAAGCGCGTCCATTCGGTCGTCGAAGGTGAGGTCGCGCCCTATTTGCCAGATGCCGGCCACCTTCACCAGAGTGGTTTCATCGAAGTCTCCGGATATGGTGACCTTATTGATGACCTCCGGCGTCACCGGAAGAATGCCGTCGAGGGTCAGCTCGTTGGACTCCGTGGAAACGAGCCGGACGATAAGCCCGGCCAGGCCGATGAATATCAGTGCGGCCAGGACCAGGCCCACCTGTCTACTCTTCACTGATATATACCTTCATGTTGATCCTGCGACGCCGCGCATAGCGCACAGCGCCCAGCATTATGAACAGAAGCGGCAGTCCCAATATGTTGGCGTACTGGACGATATTGCGCTGGGCCGGCGAGTCGAATATCAGCGCCCTCGTCGTAATTACCTTGGAGCGGATATCCGCGAGAGCGTCTTCCTGGGCGAGCCAGTCCACAAGATTCAGGCCCATCGCCAGGTTCTCCTGCGCTCTGCCGACTATCCTGTCCGTGAGCCAGTCGGAGTCCCCGATTACTATGAGACGGAATGTGCCCTCGCCGTTGGCCCTGCCTTCTACCGCGACGCCGATGTCGTTTTCAAAGGGTCGACTGTTGGGATTGGCAAGCGACGGATTATTGGGGCTAACATCGCCGTAAGAGTAGTCCGCGACGCCAAAGGGAGTCGTCCTCAGTAGCGGTATGAACTCCACCTCTCCAACCCTGGATTCCGTGGTTCCGATGGAGCTGGCCCAGGGCATTAGGACAGATTCGACCTGCCCGGCCACTTTCTTGTCCACGGTCGGAACTCTTGCCCAATACTCGTATGGAAGGAAGATGTTGCCTCGGGCGGAGTTGAAGGCAAGGGTCTCATTGGAGCGCAGGTCGAACACGATGTTGTCCTCTATCACGACGCCGTAGTCTTCGACGAACTCTCCGAAGTGGAACTGGTTTGGGAACGCGAACATCGACTGCTGGTCTACGATAACCGGGTCTATCATGATCATCGCCTTCCCGCCAGACGCGAGATAGTCTCTGATGGAACCGTAAACGGCTTCGGCCATCCTTTGCGTGGGTCCCGCGACGATAAGGACATCTATCTCTGATAGGTCCGGCGCCTGGTCGTCGACCGCCGTGACCTCGCTAATGTTGTACTGTCCCGCCAGGAGCGATACCAGGGAGGTCAGGTCCTCGCGAACGCTTTTCTCGCCGTGACCCGCTAGGAAACCTATGGTCTTTCGTTCTACGTCGGCCTGCAACATGCCGTAGGCGAGGGTCGCCACACGGTATTCGAAGCCGTCAATAGACTCCACGAAGGGTATGGACTCCCTCAGGTTCGTGTACGTGAGCGCGACGCCCAGGAAACCGTTCTTGATCTCGAGTCCGGTGGAGGTCTGTATGTTGAACTGCACGGGCGGAATGCCCGCCAGCTGTGCCTTACGAGCGTCGTCTTCGTCCACGTCCGGGAAGCGGTGTATCAGCTTTACATTGTCGCCGGACGTGGAGGCCAGGTCCTTCAGGAAGTCCCTGACGTCCCGGGCCACAAGGTCCACTTCCACGGGTGGCTCTTTGGACTGGAATAGCTCGATGGTCAGCAGGTCGTCCAGGCTCGCTACGATG
>JADFQF010000384.1 GCA_022561955.1 Chloroflexota bacterium
CTCTCCGCAGAAGCGGAGTCCGAAGATATACATTGTAAGGAGTCGGACACCACGAACGGGTTATAGAGCAATCTAACCACGAACGGGTTATAGAGTAAGCTCACCACAAATGGGTTATAGAGCAGTCTAACCACGAACGAGTTATCGAGCAATTTGACCACGAGCGTAAAGTTTCAGACGACCGTTCGTCCTGAGCTTGTCGAAGGATCGTTCCGTTGCAATCCCAAAGCCATCGTGATAGGGCGTCCCTTGCGGACGCCCTACCTTTTTAGTGTTTGTACTCCTCGCGCGGAGGGCTGAAGATGTCCAGCGCCATGGACCAGCCGTCCGAGCCCGTCAGGCCGTGCTCGACGCCTCCGGGGATCATGTACGCCTCGCCCTGCCGTAACATTCGTGTCTCGCCGCCGATGGTAAACTCGAACTCTCCCTGCAATACCAGGCCCGACTGCTCGTGCGGATGCGTGTGCATGGGCACGACGGCATTGGGAGCGATCTCGACGATGCTCATCATGACCTTATCGCCCCACATCGTGCGCAACGTCACCCCCGGCGCGAGCTCTCGCCTTTCGATCTTCGACGGGTCCATGAAGTAGTCCATCACATCACCTCTTCGACGGTAGTCTCGTTTCGCCTATACCGAAGCCCTCTTGTCGGCCAACGACAAGCAGGACGTTATGAAGTCATTGATGGGCGTCGGCACGCCTACGCGCCTGCCCGCGACCGATACCGCGCCGTTGATCACGGACAGCTCCAGCCGATTGCCCGCGAGCAGGTCCATGTACATGGAGGAGACCAGCTCATCCTTTTCCCTCCGGAAGTGCTCCATATGGGACTGCACGACGCCGCCCGGAAGGTCCACGCCGCTCGCCCTGCCCACAACGTAGACCTCCTGCATTATCCGTAAGGCGAGAGCGGAGGTCTCAGGGTCATCCAGCACCTCGGCAAAGCTCGATCTGGTAATGCAGCACATGCCGCTGAGGGAGCATATGAAGATCAATTTGCTCCAGAGGTCTCTGTATATATCATCCGAGACCTGCGCGTCTATACCGGCCTCCTGTAGCGTCTGCCGAATGATCGCGGTCCTTTCCGATGCCGCTCCGCTCTCTTCGCCGAACACTATGCGAGGCTTGCTCCCGTAGTGTGCGACCTTGCCGGGGCCTTTTCGCTCCGCCTCGATGTACGCCGCGCCGAGCAATGTCTTCTCCCGCCCGAACCTGTCGGCTAGCTGGTCGCCGCCGCCGAGGCCGTTCTGCAGCGTCATGATTGAGGTCGACGGCCCAATCGCCGGTGCCATTAGCTCCATCGCGGCCTCGTTGTCGTAGCCCTTGACGCAGAACAGAACGAGGTCCGGCAGCCAGCTCCCGTCGGGCTTCTCGATGACCCTGGGGTGCGCCGTAAACCGGCCTTCCGTTGCGCTGTCCACGTAGAGTCCCTGCCCCCTGATCGCCTCCGCGTTCGCTCCCCTGGCGACCAGCGCTACGTCCTCGCCGTTCTTGGCCAGCAGGCCTCCATAGCAGCTTCCTATCGCCCCGGCTCCCATGACTAGTATCTTCATCTTAATCTGCTTTCCTCCAGGATGAGTATCTTAGCGCGCCGAGGCCCGGCGGGCAACGCGCACGTCGACGGCCGCGATTTGACATCGTCTTTGAGCATGGCTAGACTTGGCCTCAGCTAAGCAGCGTCGTAGACTGAGTTGCCGCCTGTGACAAGGCCTGAGGAGGGGACCATTGAAGTTCGGACTGCTTTACGAGATGCAGCGCCCCCACGACGACTACGTCATACACGCTATGCACTCCCGATTCCTCCCACCTTATTACCCCTCCTCAGTGCTCGATCGTAAAGTCGACAAGATCGTCTGGTAAGGCGCAGGCGAGCATATCTACCCGCTCTACTCTAGCCATCGGGGGCCCTCTGTGCAGAGCGGCACGGAATCGCTCGAGCGCCCCCCCGTCAGTCCGCTCGCACGCCCGGTGGCGATCGTCGCCGCGCTCGGTCTGTCCATGCGCGATCTGCAACCACCCGACGATTCCGACACTGACAAAACGCTGGCTCGACGCTCGCGACTGGGGGTTTTGTCAGGCGGCGTACGCAACGGCAGCTCCGCTGTCTTTCCCGCTGCTCGCGACGCTGTCGAAACATTGGAGAAAAAACACGGTCCGAGGGCGGATGCTTGGACCTACCACGATGCCGACAGCGAGCCGATTGGCATGGTCATACGCTGGAACAACCCCGACGGCTCCAAAAGAGACATCCGGCCAGTGAGCCGGCGCGGTGACACGTGGATCATCGGAGCCATGCCGAAGCCGCGCCCGCTGTATCGACTCCCCGAGCTGCTGACGGCTGATCGCGTGCTAATCGTCGAAGGCGAAAAGGCCGCCGAAGCGTTGCGCACGCTCGGGCTGATCGCCACGACGTCGGCCGGTGGATGCAACGCCGCAGACGCGACCGACTGGTTACCGCTTGAAAACAAGGCATGTACGATCTGGCGCGACAAGGACACGCCTGGCGCACACTATGCAGACGACGTTGCTCGGCTTGTCGCATCGCACGCACCGGGCGCCACGATCAAGCGGATTGAGCCTTGTATGCCCGGCCTCGCTTCTACGTAGCCCAACGCACGGATGGGATCGGCCTCGAAGCTCCAGTCCGG
>JADFQF010000385.1 GCA_022561955.1 Chloroflexota bacterium
ATCTCATCGTTCAAGGACCTTCCGCACATCACCCTGCTGATTCGACATGTAAAAAGTCTGCCAATTACTGACCAGCTGCTATACGCCTTCGTGTTGAGGCGCAATCGGAATGTACAGAGTCCAGCTACGGCCGCTCTATACGCACGTCCAGCACCGCGGGTTGGCCATCGCGCACGCGATTCAAGGCCCGGTCCAGGGCGCCGGGTACGTCACCAGGGTCTTCCACCTTTTCGCCGTAGGCGTGGCATGATTGCGCCAGCATCGCGAATTCGACGGAGGGGCTGAGCTCCATTCCCACCCACTTGTCCGCCCGCTCCGAGTAGCTATCGGATATTCCGTCAAGCAAGGCCCTCTTCGGCGCGTTGTGGATCTGGTTGTTGTAGATGATCGACAGAAAAGGCGCGTCGTAGACTGCCGCAGTCCACAGACTCGAGGTTGGGCAGCCGTAGATAAAGGCTCCGTCCCCCACGACATTAACGACATCTTTATCCGGATTGGCCAGCTTCGCTCCCAGCGAGGCGCCCAACGCCCAGCCCAGGCTCGATCCTCCGCTCTTGAAGAATGTCCCCGGCCTGCTCCTCTTTATATATGACGACACCGGCCCGGAGTTCGTGACGCATTCGTCCAGGACGATAGTGTCCTGGTCGATCGCCTGATTTATGCAGTAGCTCAGCCACTGGGGCGTGATGACCGACTGTTTCCCATGGGCCAGGGCGAGCTCTGTGGCCTCCCGGTCCCGCCTCTCGTGCCTGTCCCTCAAGATCTGGAATCGCTCGTCCACTCTTGCGCGGTCCGCCTGCGTCAATATGCCGTTTACGGCGTCTACCAGCACGGGGATGGCCTTGGACGAGTCCGCCTGAATCAGGAGGTCTGTTGGAAAGACCCAGAGGGGAATGGACTCCTTGATAGGGTCCATGTCGATGTGGATGATCGTGGCGTCGGGCCGAGGCTTGCCGTGGCTGGGAATATACGGCACGTCCTGGTCTATGGCCAGGATGACATCGGCGTCATGCAGGTAAGGCTGCGCGCCGCCTCCGGCATACATCGGGTGGTCGGTGGGGAAGTTCATGTACACCGGATCCGAAACGACCGGAGCGCCTATGGCCTCCGCCAGCTCGACTATGGCCGCGACCGTCGAGTGGTTCCTGCCGGACTGGCCGGTGATAATGAGCGGGCTCTGCGCCCTCGCGAGCGCCTCCGCGGCCGATTCGATGGCCTGATGGTCGGCCTGGGGCGTTATCGTTGGGCCGTGCCTTTGGACGGGGGGCACGGACATCTCCGACATCGACTCCATCAGCACCTCACGCGGCAGGGTCATGTATACGGCGCCCGCCGGCTCCGAGCCCGCCACCTGGAAGGCCCTCTGAATCACGTATTGCAGGTTTTCGGTCCTTCGCAGCTCGTAGTCCCACTTGGTGAAGTTGCGTACCGCGCCCGCCTGGTCCAGCTGTTCCTGAATCCAGTGGATGCTCATCGACTTTCCGCCCGCCATCTCTCCGTCAAAGGTGTAAGGCGCGCGACCCGCGAACAGCACCATGCCGGCTCTGCCGCGTTGGGCATTGTGGAGCCCGCCGCCGAGCTGTAGGGTTCCGGCGTCCACGTGCACGAGGACCGCCTGTGGCTTTCGCGACGACATGAAATGGCCGTGCGCCGCCGCGATGCAGGTCGCCTCGTCCGGACAGAGCACCAGCTTCGGAGTCTTGCGTCCCAGCTCTCCGAACTTTGTCACGGCCTCCTGAATCGGAAATGTATCGGTCCCCGAGTTTATGAACACGTACTCAACGCCGTTGGAATTGAGCATCTCCACGAACCCTTCGGCACCGTAGTCAACTGGGACCGTCCTGGCCTGATTGCCTGAGCTCTGACTTGTCATCTCTTTCTCCCAGTGCCCCGCTCTTGTTTGCCCGGCTGGTTGACGAAAAGGCGGTCGATGTCGGTATCGTACACACGGGCGTTGGCCCGGTCAAACTCGTCCTCTGCGGCTAACCCGTCGCATGGCTGCGTGGGCTTGAAATAAGGGCATCGTATCTGTACCATCAGGAGCAGTCTGGTAGCCCGAAAAACAGGTTCTCCATCGATATTTCGCATTGATGCAAGCGGCCGCAAGTGGCGAGGTTCGAAGGGGGATATACCTAATAACAGGAGGACAATCGATGGCTGGACAGGTGGCACATCCCGAGTCGCTAGTCGAAACGGACTGGGTGGCGGAGCACTTGAATGATGACGGCATCCGGCTGGTGGAGGTCGATGTCGACCTGAGCAGCTACGCCGAAGCCCACATCCCCGGCGCGTCGAGCATACCCTGGGGCCAGGCCGTTAACGAGTCCGACGGCACCTTCAAGTCGGTGGATGAGCTTAAGGCTTTGTATAGCGGGAAGGGAATTACGGGAACTCGCGAGGTCATCACGTACTGCCGCATCGGTGAGCGGTCATCCCACACTTGGTTCGCACTGACGCAGCTCTTGGGCTACGACAACGTCCGCAACTACGACGGCTCGTGGACCGAATACGGCAGCATGATAGGCGTGCCGATAGAGCTATAGTCTGGTGCCAAAACGTAGCTACAAGAAAAAGGGTGGTGCCGTCTACCCTCTCAGCGCCCTTCGCGCTGTCGCCCTGCACGCCCAGGGTCTAGCACAGGCTACTC
>JADFQF010000020.1 GCA_022561955.1 Chloroflexota bacterium
ACCTGCAGACTTCCGACGAGCATTGGAGGGACCACATCGGCAACATGCAGGAGCTGATGCTGAGCGTGTCCTTCGCCTGGCAGTGCCGTAAGCACGCCGCGGCAGAATACGCATTTCGCGGCCACGAAGCCTACGAGACTCGCAAGGAAGACATCGTCGACGATTTCCTTCGCCGGCTGTTCCGATTCCCGGTCGACGACCTGGTCCGGCCGGCGGAGCCGACGCAGAAATTGGAAAAAGAGGTCGCCGGAATACTGGCGTGATTGGCTCGACAAGATCGCAGCCGTTTCCAGGCGCAAAGGGGGAGTAATGAATAGAAGACTAAGAAAACGCAGCATGGCGGCGCTGGCGGGCACGATGATAGTGGGCGGCCCCGTACTGGCGGCGTGCGCCCCCGGCAATACTTACGCGGCATGGGCCGCGACGGACGGCGCCGCGGGCAGGATCAACCTGGACGCAGTGCAGGATGCATTCAAGAAGTCGGATAGTGTCTCCGAGTTCGAGCGTCTCGTTAACGAGATTTACGAGGGCGACGGGATTATCCTGATCCGCGCGAAGCAGGACGGCGAGCGGCTAACCCTGGAGGGTTTCGAGGACCTGAACAAGAGCGAAGAGATCGAGGATGCAAATGACGATCTCCTATTTTCTATCGTCAAGGAAAAAGAGCAGAACCAGCTGAGGGGCCACGGCGCCAACGGTTACTACAATAGGGGCTTCGGCGGCGGTGACTTCCTGTTCACGTATCTGCTTATCTCATCCATGAGCAGGGGCGGGTATATGTACCAGACGCCCCGCAGCAACGTCGGTTCATTGAGGAACCAACGCACGACCTATCGCGGCTCATCGGCGTACCGCTCCCAGGTGTCCAAGAACACGGGCTATTTCAACACGCAGAAGAGGTTCAGGGGTTCCAGCTACGACAGGGCCGGTCGAAACATCAGCTCGAACCGGCGGACTTATCAGTCCACGCAGAGGAGCAGCGGGGCCTTCCGGACTAGCGGCACGAGTGTAAGAAGAAGTACCTTTGGCTCCCGGTCCAGCGGCTTTAGAAGCTCGGCTCGCGGCGGCAGGGGCGGATTCGGCGGGTTTGGTGGGTCCCAGACGATCATCGGGCCCGGCAGGCACCATTCTCGCGACTAGGCTACGCACCTTCTCGCAACTCGTCGCGACCGAGACAAGCGTCCGCCGTGTGCGGGCCCGTCCCGTCTTCCGGTCACGCCACGGAGTCGGTCGCCAGGGACTTCCAGGAGGCAGCACAGAGGTATATGGGTAACGAGTTGGGCCGGGCATCCGACGACGCCCCTTTCGAGCTTCGAGTCTCCCTCAGGGACACGGACCTTTTCGATTCCTTCGTGGTCACCCTGCATCCTCGATTCGCGCGGCGGACGCTCGGCGACCTGATCAAAACGGTATTCCCTGAAGACGGGGCCGCCTCCCAAGAGATTAACGAGGGGATGGACGTCAGGGCCAACCCGGACCTTCCCGAGATCTACCTGTCACTGTCGGAGATCTTCGATACGTGGCGGCGCGGCGACTGCGCCCTGCACTTTTTCGCGAACGGCGGCCCGGAAATCCAGCTATCCGAGTCGGTCAGGTCCCGTATGGACGTTCGTAATTCGGCGGAGGGGACGCCTCCAGGCAGCCCGATACTGGACCTCGTCGTCGAGCAGACCTTTGACGTGCTGGCCAAGTTCGAGGAATGGGGCGGCGACAAGAGTGTCCTGCTCCAGTGGCTCCAGGGCTACACACTCCTATACTTCATGGACAAGCACGGCTTCCAGTTGCCGGCGGACCCCCAGGACGAGGCCGCCCGGCGAGTCCTTACCGTCGCTCTAGGCCTGCAGGCGAGGGGCCTTCTCTCCTCGTCAGAACAGACAGGCCGCTTCGAAATCGCCGAGGAGGGCAGACAGGACCTGGGAGAGATGATTGCCGAAACGGAGTCTTACATCGACCAGTTCGACGTGTTCAAAGACGTCGCCTACGATCTGGACGCCGAGATGGTCGAGTTCGGAAGAGGGCACGGCGCGGACTATCGCGTGCAGGTCTACGATGCAGAGGGGCTGGACGTCGTCAGGACCGTGTTCCTGCTGCGCCTGTACGACGGCACCCTGGACGAGCACTCGGAAAGCTGGTTAGAGGATATCCATAGCGCCGACTTCTTCAATGAGGTGCTGCGCCCGGTGCTCGACCGCGATTGGGTCGACGAAGAAATCCTCGACTGGATTATCGAGAGCGGCTTCGCCCACAACGAGGAGCAGGCCGAAGCGAGCAGAGAGCGCGAGTCT
Source organism: Chloroflexota bacterium (assembly GCA_022561955.1). The sequence goes on from JADFQF010000020.1 coordinate 2,286, forward strand.
CAGCAGGCCATCATCAGGCGAATCAAATCCGAATGATTTTCGCCTGTATCCTGCGGTCCGTTCCGTGAAAAAGCTCTAAGCTCGACTTTGTACTCTGGATTCTCCGCCTGAGAGTTTGTGAATAAATCCCCTCTGCGGGCATTGTAGAGGTTAGAATAGGTTCACTCAATGGAGCAAGAGGTTCAGCGTGGAATACAGAATGCAGTTTGCTGAGTTGCCCGAATCTGAGCCGAAGGCTGTCCGACTCCTTGATCTGAATATCTTCGGACTCTCCGACTCCTTGCAAGGAATCAGGCCGGAGTCCGTCCCCACGGACCGCCACCGCGGAGAGGCTGCCGCTACCCGTGCTCAGGAGGCCAGGGTGGTGCGTCCCGTGCGGAACCAGCTACAGATGGTGATGCAAGACCTGGATGCCACTTTGCCTCAAGACCACCCTGCGCGGGTTATCTGGGACATGCTGGAGCGGCTGGATCTTGGGAGATTCTACGCGTCCATTCAGTCGGTGCAGGGAGGCCCTGGCCGACCGGCATCTGACCCTGCGGTGCTGTTGGGGCTGTGGGTGTACGCCACCGTGGAAGGAGTTGGCAGTGCTCGGAAGCTGGCTCGGCTGTGTCAGCAGCACGATGGGTTCCGCTGGCTGTGTGGGGGTGTGCCGGTGGACTACCACCTACTGTCAGACTTCCGCAGAGAGCAGCGTGAGGCGTTGGACGAACTTTTGACTCAGATAGTGGGGGTGCTGATGGCTGAGGAGCTGGTGGAGTTGAAGGAGGTGGCTCAGGACGGAGTGCGGGTGAGAGCCAGTGCTGGGTCGGGGTCTTTCCGTCGCAAAGAGCGTCTGGAGCAGCACCTGGAAGCGGCGCGGGGGCAAGTCAGGAGGCTGGCAGACCAGCGAGAGCATCCGGACCCTGGGGTGAGCAAGCGGGAGAGAGCGGCCAGGGAGCGGGCGGCACGGGAGCGTCTTGAAGGAGTGGAGCGAGCGTTGGAGCAGATGCCGGATGCACAAGCAGCCAAGGAGCGCCAGGCCAAGCGAGCAGGTAAGGCGCGGCGGGCTAGGCTTACTGAAGCCAGGGTCTCTACAACAGACCCCGAAGCTCGGGTGATGAAGATGGCCGATGGGGGCTTTCGGCCAGCCTACAATGTCCAGTTGGCCACCGATGTAGAAAGCCAGGTCATTGTGGGAGTAGATGTCATCAACCGTGGCACAGACCAGGGGGAGGCGTTGGCCGTAGAAGAGCAGGTAGTTGAGCGCACCGAACAGGACCCTGGAGCCTACCTGATGGATGGAGGCTATGTGGACCTTGAGCAGATACAGACTCTGGAGCGGCGAGGGATAAAGGTATATGCACCTCCCAAGGAGAGCCAAAGGACCGTAAGGCGGAAGCGAGGCATCGAGCCTGAGTTGATGGCATGGCGGGAGCGTATGGACACCCCGGAGGGCAAGGCTATCTATAAGCATAGAGCGTCCACTGCCGAATGCGTCAATGCTCTGGTCAGGACCAAGTATGGGCTACAGCAGTTCAGAGTCAGAGGCCTGTTCAACGTCACCTCCGTGGTATTGCTAGTCGTCATCGCCCATAATCTGATGCGTTGGGGAGCACTGACAGCCTGATCATTGCAAGGATCGGGTCCAGAGGCGCCAAACAGCGTCAAAAGGGCCAAACCCGTTGCGGTGCGACCTGCAATAAGCTGATCTGAGCACCGGAAACCTTAGCCAATCACCACACTTTCAGATTCACCCATCTATCAACAAACACACCGATCAATCATTAGTTCACAAACTCTGAGGCGGACGGCACAATTTCCGCATCCAACCCTGGTATCCAGACTGCGATTCGAAAAAAAGGACCGGGTCGGATTCAAATTCCGACCCGGCCCTCGCCTCTAAATGTCTCGGCACCGAGACTTAAAATCTTTTTTTCGCGGCTAGGCGTCCTCTTTGTCACCGTAGGGTACATCGTCGAATAGCCCGAGGATGGCCTCCACCCATTGAGCATCAAGCTTCAGCACCGGCTGGCGGACGAAGTCCGACTCCGACTTGGCGTAGTAGTGCTTGCCGTCTTCCGTCTTGTGTCCCAGCCTCAACAGGAAACCGTCTGTAAACCGTGTGCCGGTGTCCGAAGTCCCTGAAAATCGAATCTCAATGGAGTTGGACGAGTCCACTATGCCCCAGGGAGAGTAGTCACGATCATCAACAATCGGCACGGCCACCGTGATGTTACCGGGTCCTACGACCAGTGGCTTGATATCCTTCCAGCGCTCCTCGTCTACGGGGCGACTCCCCTTGTCCACGTCGAGTTTCCTAACGGACCACTCGCCGCTTCTGAAATCCTGAGAGAAGCTCAGGAACGGCGTACCCTCCTCCGCCGCGTTGCCCAGATAGACGTTCAATTCGGCGATGTTTTCCGGAGTGCGCTCCACCGCCCACTTGGGTAGCGGCGGCTCAAATGCCAGCCTGCTGATAACCTCTCCCCATATGCCGGCTATGATAAACAGGTCCGGAAAGCCCAATACCTGTGCATAGACGTGCTGGCCGTCCGTTGTCTGGTCGCCGAGCCGGAACTGGATCTGCCTGCCGGCGGTCAGCCCGACGTCGACGATCGTATCCGGATCATCCAACCCATATTGGGCGGGGTCTTCGATAATGGGCTGAGCGATAGTCAGGTCTCGCCTCGTGCCTGGACCGCTAAGCAGCAGCGGTATGCCACCCCAGCGAATGTGGTCCGGAGGTATGCCTTCGGGATTCTGAAATGCCCACGTATAGTCTCCGACCTTGGTGAATGAGACGGAGTCGCCCTTGTGAGTGACGGTGATCGTCTCGATGTCTTCTTCCGAAACCTGGTAAAACCAGGGGGAGCGGCTTTTGACCTCCTCTTCTTCTTTGAAAGGATTTATCAGGGCCACGACCCCGACTACTACGGCAACCAAAATCAGGCCCGCCGTGACCTTAAAATTCATGCGTTACACCCCTTGCTAGCGCCTTCTCCACCAGACCACCGATCCCAACACCAGCATGATCAAGGGTGGGAAAAACCAGCCGGACCACTTTATGAAATCCCGCTCACGTGTGGTAACTACCAGCTCCCTGTATGGGAACACCTTAGGGCGAATCGATATCAGCTCGTAGTCGTCCGCAAGCCAGTTAACGGAGTTGAGGAAGAGGTCCGCGTTGTCACTGCTCGAGAAGAACTTGTTCTTGGCGAAATCCGAGTCGCCGATCACGACGAATTTTGCCAGAGCGTGCAGCCTTGACTCATCGATGGTGCCGCTAGCCTCGACGACGGCGACCACGAAGAAGGGACCACGTTCTTCATCCTCGGAGTAGCTGACGTTCTCCGTATCGGTCTCCATCCAGCTAAACTCACTCGTCATTGCGATGGGGGCAACTCGGATGAACGGCGGCATGTCCTTCGGCGGAAGCAGAGTCCGGATAGATGTCACCTCTGGGAAAAACGTCACGTCGATCTGGTCTGCTATGCCGATGTCCCGTGTGCCCGGCGATGCGCTCGTGAAGTACTGAGCGCGGGCCTTCTGGACGAGCGGCGTCAGCTCCTGACCGGCGACGTTGCTCCCACCGTCGGCGATGCTGTCCACTCCCACAGCCACGCCCCACAGGGCCATGATCTCGAGGAACGTTATGGGCGTGCCGGGATCGAGCAGGGCAATGATCCGCCCACCGTTCAGGATGTAATCAATGATCGCCTTTTGCTCGTCTTCATCCAGATCGTCCCGCGGTCCCGCGATGACGAGGACGGCGGCATCTTCAGGAACGGAGGCCGTCTGTTTCAAGTTGAGGGGCAGCACTCGATAGTTGTCCCTCTGCATGCCCGCGATGGCAAAATCGAAGCCCTCTTCGGAGGTCTCCCCACTCAGCGGGTCCCGCGTGACGGCGGCCTCGTTGTGCCCCGTCAAGTTATAGATCCTCTTCTGGTCTTTTCCGGTCACGATCAGAATTCCGGTCACGAAATCCTGCTCGGTGAACGTTGCGATCGCCTGCTGGGTGCCCAGTGTGACGTTTTCGAAGACGACCGCCGGATACGAAGTAACGTTGTATTTCTCCGAGATGCTCCTCTGAAGCTCGGGATCGATGAATCGGTAAACCAGATTGGAGTTGCGCCTGGAGAACTCGTTCAGCAGGTCCTCGACCTGTTGTTTCCCGGCTGCCGTGGCGGAATTTCCGGGCACGAAGAAGGCGTTGGCCTGGACCGTCGTATCCATGGCGTCCAGTATCTTTTGTGTCTGCTCGGACAGTGTGAAGACCTTGGTGGCTGTAACGTCAAACCTCGTCGGCGTGCGAAACAGCAGGAAGTTTATGAGTATCACGATGACGAAGAACGCCAGGGTCATGACGATAACGTTGCTTCCGAAGCGCCCCTGCCTGCCCGCCAGAAATATGGCAATCGCCCTCGGGGATAGGACCAGCGCGAGAAACAGGAGCACGACGCCGATGACGAATACGGTCACGGCGAACTCGCGAATCTCCTCAATGGTGAGAAAGAGGGCCCCGCCCGCAACGACGGCCAATATCCCCACGGCCGCCGCCACGAAGCTCCAGAAGCCCGTCGAACGCACCGACGTCAGGGCCAGCTCTTTCAGCCCCTCGTCCTGCTGTTGGTTCTGCTCTGCCATACTACCGCCACCTGCGCGTTTCGAGGGAGCGTACCGTCAGGAACAGGAACACGGCCGAAAGCGACAGATAGTAGACGATGTGGCTCGTATCGTAGACTCCCCTGGTGAAATCAGCGAAATGGGCACTCATGGAGAGCCCGGACAGCACCTGACTCCCCAGGCCCTCGACTATGACGGAGACCCTGTCGATGAACTGGAGCATCAGCAGCACGCCTATTCCAACAACCGCGGCAACTATCTGGTTGCTGGAAAGCGAGGATGCCATCAGCCCGATGGCAAGGGCCGCGGCGCCGTACAGCAGCAGTCCGACATAGGCGCTGGCCACGGGCCCGACATCGGGGCTGCCGAATACGAAGAGGAGCAGCACATAGAAGAGGGTGAAGGAGATGGTGACCACAAGAGTCGAAAGCGCCGCCAGGTATTTACCCAGGACGATCTCCCAATCTCTCACCGGCGACGTTAGCAGCAACTCCAGTGTGCCCAGCTTCTGTTCCTCGGCCAGGAGCCTCATAGTCAGGAGCGGCGCCAGAAATACGATAAACAGGCTCGACCACTGTATTACGCCTCGCATGGTTGCCTCGGCAAAGGGGCTCGTGACCTCGGAAACGAAGAATACTCCCGTGAGAGCCAGATACATCGCCCCTACAACGTAGGCGGTGGGAGTCGAAAAGTACGACTTCGTCTCCTTCCATGCGATGGCAAATGTGTTGCTCAATCCTCCAGCACCTCCTCGGTGGTTGTGAGTTTCAAGAAGATATCCTCCAGAGACATCCCGATCGATTGCAGCCTCAGGAGCTCCCAACCGCCGTTGACTATCGCGACCGCCATACGCGCCCTGAGGTCTGCCTTGCTGTCTGCCGCGACGACGTAGGTGGAGAAGCCGCCATCCTGTACGTAGTTCCTCTCCACTTCGTGGATCCCCTCGATGCGCTGAAGGGCCTCTACGATGTCTTTGGATGGCCCCTTGACATCGATCTCTATGCGCTCCACTCCCTGCAATCGCGCGGCCAGGTTCTCAGGCCTGTCCACGGCCACTATCTGGCCCTCGTGAATGATGATCACCCGCTCGCAGATCATGCTCACCTCGGGCAGGATATGGGTGCTTATTATCAGCGTATGCTCGCCGCCGAGGTCCTTGATGAGCCGTCGAGTATCCACCACCTGAATGGGGTCTATGCCTATGGTCGGCTCGTCGAGAATCAGAACATCGGGCTCGTGTATGATCGCCTGGGCGATGCCCACGCGCTGCCTGTAGCCCTTGGAGAGCTTGCCTATAATGGTCGTCAGGTACCCTTCAAGTCCGGTGAGGTCGGCAACTTCGCCTATCCGGCGCTTGATGTCCGGCCCGGACATGCCCCGGATCTTTCCCATGAAGGAGAGATAGTCGGTGATGGTCATGTCCGTATAGAGCGGTACGGTCTCCGGAAGGTATCCGATGTGTCGGCGCGCATCCAGCGAGTTGGTGACGATGTCAAAGCCAGCCACGGTGAGCGTTCCGGCGCTGGGAGGCAAGAAGCCGGTAATCATCTTCATCGTCGTTGATTTACCGGCGCCGTTGGGGCCCAAGAAGCCCAGGACCTCGCCCTTTTCGACTGTAAAGGAGATGTCTGTCACCGCGGGGAAATCCCCGAAGTATTTCCATACGTGTTCTATTTCGATCATGACACTCACCCGGTCCCATCACCGGTCCTAGGGACCCTACGGCTCTATTATAGTTCCATAATTACTACGTAAAATGCACGGCACGGGATTTCGGGCCCATGGCCACTCGACATTTTAACACTCGAGGCACGAGCCTTCCGCAGCGACCGAAGCATGCCGCACGACGGGCGCGGTGCCCCGCCTGACAGCTAGAAGATTCTACATTAAATACGAGCGCCCATTCAACTGGGTTTCCACCGGTTTAAGGGTATTGTGTCCCAAATGAGTCCGCTGGGCCCCGGACGGCGGCGGCGGAATGCGAATGAACCCCGCACCCGGCCCTCGCGCGAGACCCGCCGTTAGCCTTCGCAAAGTGGCCGACGTCACGTAAGATATTGTGTGCGGCAGTCAACGGTGGTAACCTTACTACCTGTCGGTATTTCTCTGGAGGAAACCCATTGCACCTGGTTATCGATGGATACGGGGGCGACCCCAAAAAACTACAAGATGTCGACCTCATTCAGGATTTTCTGGATGAGTATCCTTCGACGATCGGAATGACTAAGGTCGTTCCGCCGCAGGTGTACACGTACCACGGAAAGGTATCCGAGGACTGGGGCGTGTCGGGCTTCGTTATTATCGCCGAGAGCCACATTAGCATTCACACCTTTCCCGACCGCGGCTACGTGAACATAGATATTTTCTCATGCAAGGAGTTCGACGCCGACGCCTCGTTGGAAGATGTAAAGGCGACCTTTTCCTTGCCCGAAGTCAAGACGTGGACCCTCGAGCGCGGCCTCGAGTATTCGGCGCCGCGTGAGGCCTACCACGGCATGGTGCGCGAGAGGGTAGGTCTTACCCCTTCCATGACGAGCGGCTCCAAAGGCGCTGAGCCCAACGGACAGGCTCGGGCCGGGGACGCGGCGGGCATCGAGCATACTGCGGCTCGACGGGCGCGGGACTAGCCCGAGCCGGCGCGGATCATGCCCGACAGGCGTTACGACTGGCTGGGGGACGTACCCCTGCAATGGCCCACCTTCCTGGACACTCCACCCGAGGAAAACGACCCCGAATCGGCCCGCGTCTTCATAATTCCAGTCCCCTACGACAGCACGACCTCCTTCAAAGGCGGCGCACGCGAGGGGCCGGAGGCGATCATAAGGGCGTCCCGCCATCTTGAGGACTACGACCACGAGCTGGGCAGGGACATCTCCCTCGTCGGCATACACACCACCCCGGAGATAGCGCCGGACGTCTCCGGACCGGAGGCGATGGTGGGGCGAATACGCCGGGCCGTCACGTCCGCAGCCCAACACGGCAAGCTCGTCGCGCTGCTCGGCGGCGAGCACACGATAGCCATCGGCGCGGTCCATGCCCTCAAGGAGCGGCACGACGACCTATCGGTGCTGTACCTGGATGCACACGCCGACCTTCGCGACGAGTACATGGGCGCCCGCTGGGGCCACGCCTGCGTCGCTCGACGCATATGCGAGGTCGCGCCGATGGTACAGGTAGGCGTGCGCAGCCTCAGCGAAGAGGAAAACGATTTCATACAGGCACAGGGCATACCCGTGTATTTCTGGCGTAGCGGCTTCTCGAACGTCGAGGACATCGCACCGTCCGTGGCCGATCAGCTCACGCGGCACGTGTACGTCAGCATCGACATGGACGTCTTCGACCCAGCCGTCGTATCCGCCGTCGGGACGCCGGAGCCGGGTGGGATGCTCTGGCACGAGGTCACCAGCCTCCTCCGGACCGTC
>JADFQF010000386.1 GCA_022561955.1 Chloroflexota bacterium
CAGGCCGACGACCGGACCTCCAAGCGCGGGCCTCTCTATGCCCTTGATGACGCCGAGAATTACCGCCGCGGCGGCCATGGCGGCGCCCGTAGAGCCCATAGAGACGCAGGCATCGGCGTGACCCTCCTTGACCATACCCGTGGCGACGAGGACGGAGGCTCGTGGCTTCTGACGCAGCGCGAGTGCCGGGGCCTCGCCTTCCACGATGACGCCTTCGGAGGGGATTATCCTTATGGGCAGGTCTTTGGCGTCGAGCCTGACGAGCTCCGCTTCGACCTTCTCCGGGTCACCCACGAGCATGATCTGAACGCCGTCGTGCCTCGCGGCTTCCACGGCTCCGGCGACCAGCTCCGCCGGTGCATGATCGCCACCCATAGCATCCACGGCCACGCGCACCGGCCCGTTTTCTTTCGCCAAGATTGTCCTCCTACTGCTGCTACGCGTCCAGTGGCACCGAGACCGTGGCCTCGCCCGAAATTACCAGCTCGCCATCGCGTTTCCGCACATCCACCGAGCAGATCGCCTCACGCTTGCCGGCCTGCTCCCGGATATCCTTGATCTCACCCTGGGCCACTATGGTATCGCCGGGAAATACCGGTGCCCTGAATCTGAGCTTCATGCGCCCGCTGCGCAGCCAGTCCACTTTGAAAGCCGTTGTCATGACCTCGGATATGGACGCCGCGATCAACATGCCGTGGGCGATAGTCCGTCCGAACTGGGAGCTCTTCGCGAACTCATTGTCAATGTGTACGGGGTTGAAGTCGCCCGACGCCCTGGCATACCGCTCGACCTGATCCTGGTCTATCAGCCTCTCGACTCTAGGAAGCTGGTCACCTATGTTCATTAGCCTGACATGCTCCTCTGGATGGGCCGTGGACAAGCAGCGCCCGCCCTAACTCGTCGGCAGTATTATCGTGCTCTTGCCCTCCATGACCTTGCGTCCGCCCTCATTTTCGACCATCAGCCGAACGACCATGAAACGCATCCCTCCCCTGACGGAGTTCTGGACGACGGTCGCTTTGCAGGATATCGTCTCGCCCAGGGGAACGGCCTCGCTGAACTCGATCTCCTGGCCGGCGTGAACCGTACCGCCAGGAATCTTCAGATCGTTGATCACGCCTCCCAGAGTCAGGGCGGCTAATGCCATGGGCGGGGTGAGCTTTCTCCCGCCTTCATCGACGAGACATCCATTGGCGTCTTTGACCGCGTCCACATATTCGGCAATAGAAGCCTCATCGAGCAAAATCGTGCGGCTCGATACCTCCGCGCCGGAGGTTAGCTTCGAGTAGTCTATAGACGCCATAAGCCCAATCTATGAGTGGTCGGTTTGGACTCGCTGTGGGCCGCAGTCCGTGGCGGATGGCCGAATCCGATTATAGTGCCGCGCAGCTACCAAAAGCAACGGAATCTGGTACGTCGCACCGCCCGGAGAGGGTCCTTCAAGATAATCCGCCGGTCTCGATGCGCGAAGGCTAGACGGACTCGTTTGTGCTGCCGGGATGACACCCTCGGCCCTTAGCGCGCGAAGGCTAGACGGACTCGTTTGTACTGCCGGGATGACACTCTCGGTCCTTAGCGCGCGAAGGCTAGACGGACTCGTTTGTGCTGCCCCGTTGGCGCTCTGCCTCTTCGAGAAGGCGTTCCAGCAGCACGTAAGACTCATCTTTCTTGTAGTCGAGACCGGCGACGCCCAGCACCCGAAAGAGCACGCCCGTCGAAACTCTGGCGGAAACCGACTCGCCCAGCGGCGGCACTTTCACACCGAGGGCCTGCGCCACGAAGCCGGCCGCCAGCATCCCGTCTTCGGTCAGCGGGCATTCGATCAGCGCATGGTCTTCGTGAGACAAGACGAGGCCGTTCCCGTTCTGCTCCAGCACGAGACGAAGATGAGCCCTTGGAGTGGCTATGAGCTCGTCTGCATATTCGGTGACCTTGACCTGCGGCTGCTGCACTGTGCCCTCCGATGTTTCCGGCCCAAGGGAGACCGGGATAGTTTCTCCATTATACCAATAGCGACGACCCTGAAGCAGTCCGATGACTTGCTTATGGCTGTTCCTGGACATAGAATGCTGGTCTACGGAGACTGTTAAGGATAGAAGGGGGCGCGTAGTGGCCAGTATCTATGAAGAGCTTGGAGTCCGGCCCGTACTAAACGCTATGGGCAATCGAACTCTGCTGGGCGGCGGAACGCCTTCGGAGACCGTTCGCGCAGTCATGGACGAATCTGAGGAGTACTACGTCGACCTTGGGGCTTTGACGGACAGGGTCGGCGAAAGAATCTCAGAGATGCTCGGCGTCGGCGGCGCGCTGGTCACGTCCGGTTGCGCGGCGGCGTTGGCCGTGGGCGCTGCGGCATGCATGACGGGAAACGACCCCGAAAAGATCGAGCGCATTCCAGACACGACGGGAATGAAGAACGAGATCCTCATCCAGAAGCAGCTCAGGGTGAAATACGACCGCTGCATGACTATTCCGGGAGCAAGGCTCATTGAGGTCGGCGACACGGAGGAGACCCGCCCGGAGCAGCTCGAGGAGGCCATTGGGCCAAATACGGCGGCCATTCACTACCTGGCGCCGGGTGATCGCAATCCGGGCGCGTTGCCCATCGAAGAGGTCA
>JADFQF010000387.1 GCA_022561955.1 Chloroflexota bacterium
AGAGGCAGCCCGGAATCGCTCAATCCACTGGGCAAGGTAATCGTCGGAAGCCCGAAGGTCGTCCAGGGTGCCTGAAACATGGGATCGCCGGTCGTGCTCAAGTCCCTCGGCGCGGGAGTAACCGTGGTGGGCGAGACCATGACGTCAAAGCCTCGGGCCGCCTCCTCCATGGCGCGTCTGAAGCTGCGCCGAACGCGCTGGGCCTGCACATAGGTAACGGCCGGCGTGACCATGCCTGCCTCTATGACACCCCGAACATTGGGGGCGTAATCGTCGGGGCGAAGGCCGAAGTTTTTCTGGTGGACCGCCGCGCCCTCTACGGTCATGAGCACTCTCTGAGCAGACAGCACCGTATCGAAGTCGCAGGAGAGGTCCACGTCCTCGACGAGCGCGCCGGCTTTCGCGAGCCTGTCGATGGCCTCGATGGTGCGGCCTTTTACCTCATCGTCGCACCGCTCGAAGAAGAAGGGCCGGACGATGCCGATTCGCGGAGGCGAGGACAGCGAGCCGATCGACGCCGTGTAATCGGGCACCGGCTCGGACGACGATGAGTGGTCGTTGACGTCCCTCCCGGCCAACACGTTCAGCATCAGCGCCGCGTCCTCCACGGAGCGGGTGAACGTTCCCATCGTGTCCAGCGACCATGCGACCGGCACGACACCGTACCTGCTGATGCGGCCAAAGGTCGGCTTGAGCCCCACGACGCCGTTGTACGATGCGGGCCTCAGCACCGAGCCGCCGGTCTGGGAGCCCAGGGCAGCCGGGAATACCCCCGCCGCGACGCCCACCGCCGAGCCGCTGCTGGAGCCGCCGGGCGTGTGCTCTGCGTTCCAGGGGTTACGCGTGGGAGAAGGGTCGCCGCACGCGAACTGCGTCGTCACCGTCTTTCCCATGATTATTGCGCCGGCCTTCTTCAGCAGCGCGACCGTGGTGGCGTCGTACTCGGGCACGAAGTCCTCGAATATGGGCGAGCAACAGGTCGTCCTCATGCCCTGGGTGTAGTAGATGTCCTTGATGCCGACCGGTACGCCGTGAAGTGGACCGCGGGGGCCCTCTTGTTCGAGCTCCCGTTCTCGCCGGCGCGCAGTCTCCAGGGCCAGTTTGTCGTCCATAGTCACCCAGACCTTCAGCGAAGGCTCCAGCCTCTCGCTTCGCCCCAGGAGGGATTCCATCAGGGCGACGGGCGACAAGGACCCTTCCCTTATTCGCCGGGCGGACTCGGCGACAGTGAGTTCAAATAGCTCGGGCACGGCCAGCCTCCTCTCGACTCGACGCCGATATCACGACGGCTTGCGTTAAGGCCGCATTATTCAAGGTGTCGGCGACCAAAATAACTAGAACGTCAGAGAGACCTTGAGAGCGCCCTCTTCCTTTGAATGGGCGAGGTCGAACGCCTCCTGCACCTGCGTTATGGGAAATTGGTGCGTAACGAAGGGCGCCATGTCGATTTCGCCGCTTCTGATGAAATCGACGGCGAGCTGAAAGGCTGGGAGGCCGGGCTCGTCCTGCGCCCCGAACGTCGTGTAGATGTCCAGCCGTTTGCGGAAGAAGGTGTCCCAGTCGAACGGGACCTTCTCCATCGTCGGAGGCAGTCCGAATACGGCTACCTTGCCCATCGGCTTGACGAGCTGCATCGTCTGGTTCAGGGTGTCGACGCTGCCGACGGCCTCGATAACCACGTCTGCCCCCTCGCCGTTGGTAAGGTCCATCACGGCGTCCGTCGCCCGCTGACCCGACACGTCGATGGCCTCGTCGATCCCCATATTGCGGCCCGCTTCGAGTCTCGCGGCGACGGGCTCAACGGCGATTATGCGATGCGCCCCGAGACGACGGAGCATGAAGTCGTGAAACAGGCCGACCGAGCCCTGCCCCAGCACGACCACGGTCTTTCCGAGAAGCGGCGGAAGCTTTCGGGCTCCGAAGACGACCGTTCCGAGCTGCTGCGCCATGAGCAGGTGCGCCTCCGGCACGTCGGTCGGCAGCTTCAAGAGGAACTTGGGGTCGATGAGCTGGTGGGTCGCGAAGCACTTGGAGCTCCAGATGTTCGGCACGGTCAACACCAGGTCCCCCGACGAAAACTCGCTGTCTCCCGGGTCTATGACTTCGCCGACGGCCTCATGCCCAGGGTACCCGTGGGGCAAAGGGAACTCGTAGGCGTTCCATCCCATGTAAACGATATGCAGATCGCTTCCACAAAGGGATGCGAGCCTTGTCTTGACCAGGGTCATTCCCGGTTCCATGTCCGGAATCGGCAGCTCATCGCAGCGCAACTGCTTGAGGCCGATTGCCTGCGCCGCCAGCATTGTCGCCATATTGAACTCCTCCCGTCGGGCCGATGGACGCAATTCTTGCTTGAAGCGCCGGTGGTGTCAAGGGTTCGTTCCCTTTTAGGGCTCCGCGAACCGATAGATTTTACCATCGAATGAGAGAATGTAGATCTCACCGTCGCGTCCCAGTCCAAAGGAGGAGATCCTCAAGTCCGTATCGGCGATCTCTATCTGCTCCGTGACCTGCGCGCCGTCGAATCGTAGGGCCCATATCTTACCGCTGCAAAAGTCGGCATATACGTATGCGCCGTACAGCGACGGCAGACGAGTGCCCCTGTAAACGTAG
>JADFQF010000388.1 GCA_022561955.1 Chloroflexota bacterium
TGTTGAAGCCGACGTCGAGCCACCAGACCCCGACCGGTTTCCCCTTCCAGGACTACAACGGACTCATGCAGAAGGCTGCCGAGAAAGGCATCGGCACGGTGGCTATCCGCATACTCGCTGCGGGTGCTCTAACCGGCAGCTCGGCTCGGCACCCGATCGCGGCACAGGACGTAGCGCCCATGGCGACGGGCAGGTCTCTGGACGAGGACATAGCCAGGACGGGTGTGTTCGAATTCCTGGTAAATGACGGCTACGTGGAAAGCCTCGTCGAGGCGGCGATCAGGTTTGCCATAAGCACCGAAAGCCTGTCCACGGCCCTCGTCGGGCTCTCTAGCTTCGATCAGCTGGAGCAGGCCGTCACCTACACCAACAAGGGACCGCTGCCCGCCGACGCCCTGGCCAAGCTGGAAGGCATCTGGGCGGCGCTGTAGGCTGTCGACTAGATCGTTTCTGCCAGACGCAACTGGACTCTCTCGAATGGAGCCCTTGGCGCTGGTGCGACCTCGCGTTGTCGTAGTCATGGTTGGTTAATATCTTCTTATGGACAGGCTGACTGTGAAGGCGGCTTGTGTGACGGTCAGCACCAACAGGATTGTTGTTAGAAATTAGATGCCCTTGGTCAGCTGAGTTGTCATATCCCTGTGCTCGTTGATTCCGTCTCTCAAGCGTCCCATCTTCGGTAGGGCTCCATTTCTGCTCTCTGCCTTTCGTCTTCGCTCCTACTGACGCCAATCGGTCTGCGACTACCTTCCGGCGCCTGGAATTGCGCCGTGCCAAGTTAGCCCTTGAATCTTTCGAGACGATAGGGCTCGAATAAGTCCACGGGCGCGCCGTCCGCTATCTCGATGGCGGCGAACTCGCCCACCAGCGCCGCCAGCGTGACGCCGCTGTGCATCACGGCAACGTACATGTTGGGAACGGCCCTGGTAAAACCCAGAATCGGGAGACCGTCCATCGGCATGGGTCGATAGCCGACCGGGACCGGCGTAATGCTCGCCCCTCTTATGGCCGGCACGCGCTCTATCGCACGGGCCAGCATGTCGTCGGCGTGCTCCTGGCTGTCGTCGCTGGACACGCTCTCCTGGCTGCCCTCGCCGATCATCAGCGTGCCGTCGGCCATCTGCCGCATGTGTATCGGCCCGCGCTCCGCGTTCAGGGGCGGCGTATGTAATATCGCGACGCTCTTGAATATCGGCGGCAGAGGGGTCGTCTTTCCGACGACTCCGGGGCTCTTTTGTTGAGGGATGGCGACCCCGGCCATCTCAGCCAGGCCGGTAACGCCGAGGCCGGCAGCCAGCACGACGACGTCGCAAGGAATCTCTCTGCCGCCGGCCATCACGCCGCTGATGCTCTCGCCAGACTTCTTCAGTCCCGAGATATCCGTGTCGGTCAGCACGGTCGCGCCCGACGCCTTCACCCGGCGCATGCACGCCTCTACGATGGCGGGGCCGTCTATGTGGCCGTCGTGCTCGCTGAACTCGGCGCCGGCGAATTTCCGGACGTTCAGGCCGGGCTCCAGCTCTTTTAGCTCCTCTTCGCTTATCATGCGCGACCCGTAGCCCCGCCTCTGCAATACATCGACCCTGCCGCGAAGCTCGGTCGCGTCCGACTGCTCCGACACCCAGCGCAGCTCTCCGCCCCACGTCACCGCGGCCTGTGCGTCGATTCTGCGGGCGAACCTGTCCCACATGTTAAGCGAGCGCCGGTTGAGGTCGTGGTAGTGGTCGGGCTCCTTGCTGAATGAATTGAGCCATGCAAAAGAGTGGCCCGTCGCCCCGGAGCCCGGTTGCGAACGGTCTATTAGAGTGAGGTCGATATCGGGTCTTCTCGAAAGGTTGAAAGAGATTGACGCCCCGACGATTCCCGCGCCGATGACGACGATTTTACGTTTAGCTTTGGAATCAGGCATATATTTTTTATACTCCGTCGAAGGTATAGATTGGAGGCCCTCGATTAATAACATGAATCGCCCGGGCTGGTAAAGTTTTGTCTGACGGCCTTTACCAGGCCCCGCGAAGAAAATCTCGTTAACCATACTAAAACGCGAAAATAAGCTTTATGAATCCAATAACCTGGCCAGGGCCACGCTTACGCTTCCCGTTCGTCACGACTCGTGCGTATGGACTTTGGAGGCATGATCTATGGTCTGAAATCAGCCAATGAAGGTGCCGAATATAGGCTTCGCTGGTAAGATACGACCGCTTGTAAATTTGCATGGCGTCGACAGGTAAAATCTCCGGAGGGTCATCCATGAGATATGAGAAGAGTCGTGAGCTATTCGAGCGTTCCAAGAGGTCGCTGGCGGGCGGCGTCAGCAGCAACGTTCGCCTCGCAGAGACGCCGGTGCCGCTTTTCTTCGAGCGCGCGAAGGGCTCCAAGCTCTACGACGTGGACGGCAACGAGTACATTGACTACATGCTGGGTCAGGGGCCGGACATATTCGGCCACGCCCCGGACTTTCTGGTCGACTCCGTCGCCGACGCCATGCGAAATGGAATAACCTTCGGCGGACAGCACGAGATGGAGATTCGCGTTTCCGAGGCGATCCAACGCGCGGTGCCGTCGGCGGAGCTCGTTCGATACGCAAGCTCCG
>JADFQF010000389.1 GCA_022561955.1 Chloroflexota bacterium
GGCGTTATCGTTCGCATATCGGGCCAGCGGACGGGTGAGGCCATGGGCGAGGGAAGCGCCGACGTCCACTTCGGCATAGAGCACTTCGGCCTCACCGTTGACGACTTGGACGCTGCGGTCAAGCGGCTGGAAGGCATAGGGGCAAAGCTTCGCGAAGGCCCCACGGACGGTTCATCAGGCACACGCATCGCCTTCATCGAGGCCCCGGACAACGTACGCATCGAGCTGCTCGAACGTGAATAGCGAGGGACAGGGAATGCTATCCAGAATGATCGGCGCGGCGCTTCTTAGGGCGCATACGTATGAGGAGGTAGAGCACGATTCCGCCGCAACGAAGCAGGCGGCTATAGTCGTTGTTATGGTGGCGGTGGCCACCGGCATAGGCAGCTTAAGCCTGGGCATGACGGCGCTCATATTCGGAATCGTCGCAGGCATAGTCCAGTGGGCACTATGGGCGTTCGTGACCTATGTTTTGGGCACGACGCTGTTCAATACACCGCAGACGGAGGCGAACTGGGCCCAGCTGGCGAGAACAACGGGGTTTGCCCAGACGCCGGGACTGCTCCGCATATTTGGGTTCATACCTTTTATCGGCCCACTCTTAGCCACAATAGGTACCGTCTGGCAGTTTGTTGCGATGGTCGTGGCGGTGAAGCAGGCGCTGGACTACACGTCTAAATGGAGGGCTGTCGGCGTGGTCCTCGTCGGCTTTATCTTGATTGCGATACTTAACCTGATATTCGCAGGCATCTTTTTGTTCTGATAGCCTGCCGGGCCTCCAGCAACCCAGAAGCCGGAATTTGACATGCGTGGAGAAAAAAATGGCTAGAAAGACCTTTTATCCGAACCCAGACAAGAAGCCCAGCGGCTTCTCACCGGCCACCCGAGCGGGCAACACCGTTTACGTATCGGGACAGGTAGCCGCCGACGCCCAGGGCAATGTTGTCGGCAAGGGCGACGCCCGCGCGCAGACGGAGCAGTGCTTCAAGAACATCGAGGCGGCGCTAACCGCGGCCGGGGCTGGTATGGACGATCTGACGAAGATAACCTGCTTCCTGGTCAACGGCGACGACTATCCTGCGTACGCCTCCGTGCGGCTGTCGCTGTTTCCCCAGAACGGCCCGGCGAGCAGCACCGTCATGATCTCGGCCCTCGTAAGCCCGGACTACCTGGTCGAGATCGAGGCCATCGCCGTCGTTGGGTAGAATAAGGTTCGCGGCATACTACCCCGCGCCGTGAGAAAAAAATATGTCTGAAGACTGCGTGTTCTGCAAGATCGATCGAGGGGAGATTCCCAGCGAGGTAATCTTTCGCAACGAGCGCTGCTTCGTGATCAGGGACATCGCGCCCAAGGCGCCGGTGCATCTGCTCATCATTCCCAGCGGTCACTTCACCTACCTGACCGGCATGACGCCCGAGTTCGCGCCGACGGCCGCAGACATGCTCGACGCGGCCCGATGCGTCGCGGAGCAGGAGGGCGTTACCGATGCGGGCTATCGTCTCGTCATAAATCAGGGCGGCAACGCCGGACAAGAGGTACCGCACCTACATATGCACCTGCTGGGCGGCAAGCAGCTCGGCGGCATGGGCTGACTCTATGGCCGATCTGCCACCCGCGATCGAAGCGCGATTGCGCGATTTGCCACAGGGACTGAGGGACCATATAGAGCGTTCGCGCGACGTAGGCCGGGAGCTCGCCGTGCGATTTGGGGTGGACGCGGCGAAGGTCGACCTCGGCGTGGCAACGCATGACCTTGCGCGGGCGATGAGGCCCGATGACCTGCTGAGTGAGGCCCGCCGTCTCGGTCTGGACGTTCATCCCGTCGAAGAGAGGCACCCCGTGCTGTTACACGGCGCAGTCGCCGCGTACCGGCTGGAGCATGAAGACGGCCTGACCGATCCCGATGTGCTGGAGGCAGTCCGGTGGCACACCACGGGCAGGCGCGGCATGGGGAAAATAGCGAAGGTCGTGTTCCTCGCCGACAAGCTCGACCCGGTCAAGGTCGAGCGCTATGCGTACCTCGAGGGTGTTGCCTCCGCTCTGGAGGACGGCCTCGATGTCGCGATATTGAGACTGCTCGACCAGGAAATAGCGTACTTCCTGGAAAAGGGCATGCTGGTGCACCCGGACTGCCTGGAGCTGCGAAACGAGCTCATAATGCGGAGAGGCATGGGGCCGCCCTAGAGGCGACCCCGAAACCTGTAGTCTCTAGCCTGCGTTGACTTCTATCTTGCGATCGTCCCCGCCACCGTCGCTCCAACCGCCGTTGCGGCGCGACTTGCACGAGAAGCATTCGCAGCCCTTGGCCTTCTTGAACAGGGGTGTCATGACGGCGCGGATCACATCGGCGTCGGAGAAACCGAACTCGGCCGCTTCCTCCCTCATCTTAGTCAGCTCGTGTCGTGCCGAGTCCACAATGTGATGGGAAGACGCCGCGTCCGCGATAGTCTCCGCCGCCACTTTCCTGAGCTCGCCGACCTTGATGCTCGTCTTTTTCCTGGCCATATTTCTGCCTCCTGCGCTGGTCCGGCTGTCCTATCGGAGACTTCGCACATGCTATCCCTCGCAGCGAAGGTCACCGACTCTGAAAGA
>JADFQF010000390.1 GCA_022561955.1 Chloroflexota bacterium
CAGGCCGCGAGGTCGCCGCGGATCTCCCAGTCCCTGGTCCAGCTCCATGAGAAGCCGCACGTTGAACGGGTCCTCCATCCGCCGGTCGGCGCCGCTGCCGGAGCCCAGGAGCTCCAGGGCCCTTCTAGCGGTCCCATCGAGCCGACTCTCGAAGTATACTCCGGGGATATCCGAAGTCTTCCCAACACCCAGGAAGCAGACCACACAGGGCTTGGAGCATCGCGAAACCGCGTCCAGGACACGCTGGCACGTCCGAGCGCCGGGCGGCTTCGAGATGAGAACGATGACGTCCGTCCCAGGGTCGGAATCGAGCAGTTCGAGGCATTTCATCATCATCAGGCCGCCGACCCGGTCATCGAGGTCGCGGCCACCGACTCCGAGGGCCTGCGATACACCTTCACCGGCCGCGTCCAGCAGGCACATCACCTGTTGTAGTCCCGTGCCCGAAGCGGAGACCAGTCCCACCCGGCCCCTGGAGACCGCGTTCGCAAATCCCAGAGGCATGCCGTTTACGACCGCAGTACCGCAGTCCGGGCCCAGCATGAGCAGGCCGGAGTCTGACGCCCTGGTCTTCAGCGCTATCACGTCGTCTATCGATACGTTGTCGCTGAACAGGAAGACGTTCAGGCCGAGGTCCAGGGCCTTCGCAGCCTCATAGGCGGCGTACTGTCCGGGCACGGAGATGAGTGCCAGATTCGCGTCCGGCATGATTTCCAGGGCACCGCTCAGTGACCTGGCACCCTGTCCGCTCTCAGGCCCTCGAGACCCAGTGTCGCCCTTTAGAAGCTCCTGGGCCCTGGAGACTACGGATTCAGAGTCCAGGGTCGGAGAGGCCTCGAAGGCCAGAATGAGGTCGTTGGGGCTCGCGGAATCGCCTTCGTCAGTCAGCAGTCCGGCGTCGCCCAGGAGCGAGCGATTGTTCGGCGTCCCCATCATGGCCGTGGCCCGCTGCACGCCGTCCAGCCTCTCCAGCTCTTGAGAGATGCGCATGAGCATCACGGAGTCGCGGTAGAGGTTGGGCAGCACCAGGTTGGTGACGGTCATGGCCGCGTCCTGCGCCCGGATATATCGAGGCCTTCGACGGCCTGTCCGTCAGTATGGAGCGCCAGACGGAGGTGCATTCCCAGCAGCGTGCCCAGCAGGCAGTCCCATCCGGAAGAGTGCCCGATTTCCGTCAACGCCCACGCGGCCGAGAGAGACCTTACTTCGTCGCCCGCATCCAGAAGCCCTACAATCAGGTCGTGAACCGCCGACGAAGCGATGCCTTGTATCGCGAATTTCAGGAATGACGCGCTGACCTCAGTGGTCATCCCGGCGGCATGAACAGAAATAGACTCCGCAACGCCGCTCATCGCCCCGTCGAAATCCAGGGAGCGTATGCTATCGGGAGAAAAAGCCTTCATTGTAGCCATGCCTGCCGCCACGAAGCCGCACAGAAAGTCGTCCCCCGATGGAGTGAGGCCGGGGCCCAGTCCCAGGAGCCCCTTGACGGCGGCATCGACGCCGCGCATATCGCACAGCCGTACCGACCGCGCGAGCAGCTCGACGGCGGGAAGCGCGGCATGCAGCAGCCCGAGGTCTGGAGTTGGCCGCAGCATCGTCCCGCTGACAAGACTCTCGACTTGCACGACCAGGGGCGCAAGCCCAATGGCCGGAGCGCGCTTGCCCAGCTCAAATGAGACTCGCCTGAGTCCGTCCAGGACTTGCTCCGCCGTCGCCGACGCTACGACCTTGGCAGGGCGCCATTCCGCTGCGTCCGACATCACGAGCGCGACCCGGCCTCCGATGTGCAGCTCGTTCTCCGTGGCGCGGCCGACCAGCATGCCGGTGGATATTCCAAAATCATTGAAATCGAATTGGCGTGGTATGGCCGCGCGTATGGTCAGAGGCGCGTCGTGGGCGTCTTCGTGGGCGATGCAGACCATCCCGCCGTCGGCCTCGCGCAGGTAGAGCACGCGCCGAAAGACGGCGACGACCTCGCTCGAAAGCCTGGGCCTGCTTAGAAACTCCCGCACGCCCGGTCCGTAGGACAGCGCCTCGAAGACGAGCGGCGGACGACGACCGCGTGCCGCCGTCTGCTCGGCCGAGCGAGCCGTGAATGAGGTCATACGTTGAGAATGCAGGCGTTCGGCATATCGAGTCACATAACCAAAAGAGCCAAAATTTTCAGAACTGGCGGGTGACGTACCACCGGCGGTAATTCTTGTGCTCCGTAGTGGCGCCGCGGTCGTGATAAATCTCGAAGAGCTTGTCCTCTTCCGTTCTGACGCGGTAGTAGTTGCGGTGATGTCGCTGCCACCACTTGTGACGCCTGCCAGACTCCTTGCCGAAGCCGTAATCCTGCCTGTAAAACAGTATCTCTTTGACGACATGGTTCTCGCCGTCGAAGCTGAACGACGCCGGACGGTGCACCTCTCCCTCGACTGTCACGTCGATGGCCTTGCCGAAAAAGCGTCTCGGCGAGGACTGCCAATCGTTAAATGCGCTGCTCATACATGACCGCCGCTCGAATCCAACGGGCACAGGCCTGGTTTTTC
Source organism: Chloroflexota bacterium (assembly GCA_022561955.1). The sequence goes on from JADFQF010000390.1 coordinate 2,538, forward strand.
TCCGGTCAAGACAAAGCTACTACCTGGTCAGAGGTCGCGATTCA
>JADFQF010000391.1 GCA_022561955.1 Chloroflexota bacterium
TATCCCTCTTTTCATCTCCGCCAGTCTGGTTCTCGTGCTGCCGTCTATGACGCGGTCGCCTACTCGCGCCACGAAGCCGCCGATCAGCTCCGGCTCGACCCTCGTCGTAATCGTCACCTCTTTACCAACGATGCTCTTCAGAAGGTCTGCAATTCGCTTCTGCTGGTCATCATCGATGCCCACCGCCGTCACGACGTCCGCCCGCTCGATACCCGTATGTGCGTCCAGCAGCTCTTGATACACTTCGGTAATGCCTGTAATCAGGCCCGCCGAATTGCGGCCGGCCAGCAAGGAGACCAGGTTCAAGGCCAGGGGGTTAATATGGTCCCCGAGGGAGTCTGCTATGACCTGGATCTTCTGGGCCACGGTCACCTGCGGAGCGTCGAGAAATGCCGAAAACTCGGCGTCTTGCGTGGCGCTCGCGAGCAACGTCAGATCGTCGAGCCACATCTCCAGGCCGTCATGCTCCAGTGCCAGCTGGAACACCGCCTGGGCATATCTTCTTGATGAGCCGCCTGCTGGCATTATTTCCTCGTCCTGCCCTGTAGTCTAAACGCACACAGGTATTACGGTGTACCGACCGCTGGCTAAGTGCGTCTGTGCCTTACCATCGAGTCTTGTTCTTGCCTCATCCACGAGCCGGCTCAGTTATTCCGGTTCGCCTGGGCCCCCTCTTCCAGCACCTGGTCTATCAGCTCTCGATGGGTCGATTCGTCGATGGACCGGCGGATTACGTGCTCAGCCGCCGTTATGGCAAGGCCCGCGAACTCGCTACGAAGCTCCTCGATGGCAGCGTCCCGTTCCCTCTGGATGTTCGTCTGCGCTCTCGCACGTTCCGCGTCAATATCCTGCCGGGCCTTGGCAAGCTCCTCCTGTCGAAACCTCTCCGCCGTCTCTCGGGCCTGCGCGATGAGCTGCTGGCCTTCCGTTCGCGCGGTTTCGAGCTGCTGCTGCATCTGCTCCTGCGAATCGGCCGCCTCTTGCCGCACGCGTTCAGCGGTCTCCAGGCTCTCCTTGATGCGGTCCGACCGCTGGTCGAGCATTCTCAAGATCGGCTTGTACAGCAGCTTAGAGAGCACTGCGAATAGTATGACGAAACTTACGAGCTGGGTTATCAGTCCAGGTAAGTTAATACCTAAGGAACCTAAGGCATCCATGCCCTCTCCTCTACCTAGTCATCGATGCGGTATCGTCGGACCCGTCGGGGACGGTCCGAGTACCGAAGCCCTAAACGAACTTGATTATGATGGCTACGACGAGCGCGTAAATTGCAATGGCTTCGGCGAAGGCAATGGCCAGGATCATGTTCTGCTGGATGGGTCCGGCCGCCTCGGGGTTGCGCCCCAGAGCTTCCATGGCCTTCGCCGCGAGCATTCCGATACCTATGCCGGGGCCGAGTGCTCCCAGCCCGATCGCCAGTCCTGCGCCGATGTTCGCGATATCTCCCTCAAGCATGCTTGATACATACTCCTTCCATCAAGGTAACCTTTATTTTGGGCAGCCGATATTCGGCTGCATTGGGCGTCGTTTATCAGTGCGATTCTCCGCCGTGGCTCACGGTTGCCATTGTTGCGAACACAAGGGTGAGCATCGCGAATATGAAGGCCTGGATCATGCCTACGAACAGCTCCAGGCCAAGGAACGGAATTATTCCGAAAAGCGGGAGCAGGAACGCCATCGCGATGAGAAGGACCTCGCCGGCGAAGATGTTCCCGAACAGGCGGAATGTGAAGCTGATGACCCTCGCGATCTCGCCGATTCCCTCGAGGATGCCGACGAATAGTCCGATCGGGCCCGCCTTGAAGTTAATGAACTTGCCCAGGTGCCCGAAGATTCCCAGCGTGGTGAAGCCCCAGAAGTGCACCATGAACATGGCGACCAGTGCGATCGCCAGGGTCGTGTTGACGTCCGTGTTGGCGCTTCTCAAGAACGGAATCAGGTGTCCGGCTTGCTTGCCTTCGCCCGCGCCGTGGGCCTCCTCGTAGTCCGCCGCGGTGAAGCCGTCCGCCGGAAGCGACCCGAATGCCATATATCCGAACGCGCCGTCGCCCTCGAACACCTGCAGGCGGATCCCTTCGAGATCGGCCTCGCCGTCCCCGGCAGCTTCTTCGGCGTGGTGTATGAGCTCCTCGGCCGGCTCGATCCAGCCTATGGTGCCGAAGCCCGGTAGAATACCCAACCAGTTTGCGGCCATGACGAAGAAAAAGATGGTCATGACCAGCGGGAAGAATTTTCTGGCCCTCTCCGCACCGGCAATGGATTCGGACAGATTCAAGAAGAATTCAATCAAGACTTCGAAGATGTTCTGAAGGCCTCTGGGGACCTCCTGAAGGTTTCGCGTCGCGAAGTACGATAGGACGATCAGCACGAGAACCGTCGCCCACGTCGTGATCATCGTGTTCATCAAAGTGAAGCCGGGGAAGAGCTCGCCCGGTATGGCAGGTTCGGCGGGAAGCTGTATTACGGCAATCGGTGAGCTAAGGAATCCGAGTCCGAAGGCATTGCCCAGAGCCCCGCCTGCAACGCTTACGAGAATCGCGATGACCGCAACTATGAGCCCCACAAGTATCTTGGGGTTA
>JADFQF010000392.1 GCA_022561955.1 Chloroflexota bacterium
AGGCGTCGCACCGTGCCGCGGAGGCTGCGCGACAGGCCGCTCAGTCTACGCAAGAGGGGCCGGCCGAACAGACCGAGCCAGCGGACTCGTCGGAAGACAGCGAATGCACCGAGCCCACAGGGCAGGGCGAGACGGGGCAAGGGAATTCGGAGGCAACGCCATGACCACTGAAACGAGACGGATGACCTACGAGGAATACCTGGAAGGGCCTGAGATAAAGGGTCGTTTTGACATAATTGACGGGGTACTTATTATGGCTCCTAGCCCTACAAGAAAACACCAAGAAATCCTCGGTCAACTATACCATCTGCTGCGTAACTTCCTGGACGAAAACCACGTGGGTAACGCATTCATCGCTCCGCTGGACGTTATCGTCGAGAGAGATCCGTTGAAGACTCGGCAGCCGGACCTTTTGTTCGTCAGTAACGCCCGTAGTGAGATATTGCAGGATATTGTGGAGGGCGCACCGGACTTAGTCGTCGAGATACTATCGCCCAGCAATTCTCGGGCCGATATTCAAGAAAAACTGGACGATTACGCAGGCCTCGGAGTCAGCGAATGCTGGCTGGTCTCCCCTGAAGGCAGAACAGTGGAAGTGCTGACCGCGGCAGAAGGTGGCTGGGAACGGGCGTCTTTAAGCGGCGTTGGAGACACCGTAACCTCTGGGGTGCTCGATGAATTCGAAGTAGCTGTGTCCGATATTTTTGGCTAGAGGTCAATCGTAGGCCAGGCCCGCATTCGAATCATGAACGTTGATTCGGCCAGAAGCGACATATCGCTCCAGACTAATCGGGTGACCGAATCCATTTAGCAGGGCGGGACACGGTAGACTGCGAGTGCAAATGCCCTGATCCGCATGCCTGGGCCGGCTACTTCCAGGTGCTCGGCAACTCTGTAATTTGTCCTAACTCGCGGTCTTTTACGATTCTCTTTCGCGCCCTGTATAATGTTCCCCCAGCTAACATGCCTTCGGAAATGGAGATATTTAAATGTCCACCAACGGAAAGTCGTATCGCAGTCGAGAGTGGTTAGACACGCCCGAGCTTTACGGATGGCTGCGACGCGCGGCATTCAAGGCCCAGGGGTTCGGCGAGCCCGCCTTCGAGGGCAAGCCCATCATCGGCATCTGCAACACGTGGAGCGAGCTGACCCACTGCAACGCCCACCTGAGGCAGCTCGCCGAGGCGGTCAAGCGCGGCGTGTGGCAGGCAGGCGGCTTCCCGCTGGAGTTTCCCGTCATGTCCCTGGGCGAGTACAACATGCGCCCCACCACGATGCTCTTCCGCAACCTCCTGAGCATGGAGGTAGAGGAGTCCATCATCGCAAACCCACTGGACGGCGTCGTTCTCCTGGCGGGCTGCGACAAGACGACCCCTGCCCTGCTCATGGGCGCCGCCAGCGCGGACGTGCCGGCCATACTGGTCACGGGCGGGCCGCAGCTCAAGGGCAACTGGCGAGGCGAGGAGCTCGGCTCGTGCACCGACTGTCGCCGGTACTCCGTCGAGCTTCGGGCGGGCAACATAACCGAGGAGGAGTGGGCGGAGCTTCAGAACTGCATCGTGCGCAGTCCGGGCCACTGCATGGTCATGGGCACGGCGTCTACGATGGCCTCGATGGGCGAGGCGCTGGGCATCGCGTTACCGGGCAACGCCGCGATACCCGCCGTCGATTCACGGCGTTCGCAGCTGGCAGAGATGGCGGGTCGCCAGATAGTCAATATCGTCAATGACGATCTGAGGCCATCCAAGATCATGACCCCGGAGGCCTTCGAGAACGCCATTCGCACTCTTCACGCCATCGGCGGCTCCACCAACGCCATCGTTCACCTGTCGGCTATAGCAGGCAGACTGGGTCTCGATTTGCCATTGAAGCTCTTCGACGACCTCTCCCGAACGACTCCCTTCGTCCTGAATCTAAAGCCATCCGGAAAATTCCTGATGGAGGACTTCTTCTATGCGGGAGGACTGCCCGCGCTCTTGAAAGAGATTTCGCCCCTGCTGCATCTGGACCGCCCGACGGTCACGGGCCGCACGCTGGGCGAGAACATCGCAAATGCCCAGAACTTCAACCCCGACCTGATTCGAGGCCTGGACAATCCGCTGGACCCCGAGGGCGGACTGGCCGTTCTCTACGGCTCGCTTGCTCCCGGCGGCGCGATAATCAAGCCCACGGCCGCGTCTCCGGAGCTGCTTACCCATCGAGGACGGGCGATTGTATTCGAGGACCATGAGGACAACGAGCACCGCATCGACGACCCTGCCCTGGACGTGAGCCCGGACGACGTTCTCGTGATGCGAAGCTCGGGGCCCATAGGCGGACCCGGCATGCCTGAGTGGGGGTTCTTGCCTCTGCCCAAGAAGATACTGACCAGGGGAATCAGGGACATGGTGCGCCTGAGCGACGCCCGCATGAGCGGCACGGCCTTCGGCACCGTGGTCGTTCACATCACGCCGGAGTCTGCCTCGGGAGGCCCGCTTGCGGCGGTGCGCACCGGCGACGAGATTCAGCTCGACGTCTCCAATCGCAGGCTAGACCTGCTGGTCGACGACCGTGAAAT
>JADFQF010000393.1 GCA_022561955.1 Chloroflexota bacterium
GCCATAGTGCCGATACTGCCTTATATCTTTGATGCCGGCGAGCTTACATTCAGCCTTAGCGCGGTACTTAGCGCGCTGGCGCTGATCGTCGTTGGAGGGGCGCTGGCAGGCCTGACGAGCAGAAGCGTGCTCTGGGGATCTCTTCGAATGCTCATGGCCGGTGGGGCGGCCGCCGCCGTCACGTTCGGAATCGGCCACCTGATCGGCGTTAGAATAATCGGGTAGTGCACGGCGGCGGGTGCCTAATGGGCTTGCTCCATAGGGCGGCTTTCCTGACGGCGTGGGCCGGAGCCACAGCGAGGAATTGAGATGAAACCCACCGTCCCCCTGGGACGCATTGCTGGAATCAAAGTCGGAATCCACTATTCGTGGTTCGCCATCCTGGGCTTGATTACCTGGTCCCTGGCCAACAGCCTGCTTCCGTCTTTGAACCCTTCCTGGGGCGCGACTACCCTATGGGCGTTTGGCCTGCTCCTGGCGGTCTCGCTGTTCGCGTCCGTGCTTATTCACGAGCTGGCGCATTCCATCGTCGCCAAGGCAAGGGGCTTCGAGGTACAGGGCATCACCCTCTTCTTGCTGGGCGGGATGAGCAGTCTGCAGTCGGACGCCCGTCACGCCAGGGACGAGTTCATCATTTCTGCGGTAGGCCCTGTCGCCAGCCTGGTCCTAGCGGGCCTGTTCTGGCTGCTCGTGATCGTACTCGGACGAGACGTGATCATCATCGGACAGCATTTTAACGGGCGCGCGGATTTCGTTGACGCCGCCCTCAACTACCTGTGGTTTCTTAATCTGCTGCTGGCTATTTTCAACCTGCTTCCGGCCTTCCCGCTTGACGGTGGAAGAGTGCTCCGGTCGATCATATGGGCTTTGACCGGCAGCTACGTGAAGGCGACGAGAATCGCCGCGAGGGGAGGTCAGCTCGCCGGGCTGGCCCTGGTCGCCTTCGGAGTCTGGCAGATATTTGGCGGCAACCATCTGGGCGGTATATGGTACGCGATAATCGGATGGTTCCTTCAGAGCACGGCCGGCGCCAGCCTTCGCGAGGCGGAGGCCGACCAGGCAATGAGCGGAATAAACGTGCGAGAGGCCATGCAGCCGAACGTTGACGCCGTCGGGCCGGAAGTCACGGTTTTCCGAGCGGTCTACGAGTATTTTCTGCGGCGCGGCTTGCGTGCAATGCCTGTCAGCGAGGGTGACAGGCTCATCGGAATAATCTCGCTGACGGACGTTAAGGAGATACCCCAGGAGCGGTGGAGCTATGAGACGGTCCGCGCCCACATGACACCGATGCCTCTCAAGTCCCTAAAGCCCGACGACGAGCTTTCGGACGCCCTGGCCCTCATGGCAGAGCACTCGCTGAACCAGGCGCCCGTGCTGGAAGGAGACCGGCTCGTCGGAATGCTTACGAGGGCGGACATAATCAGCTATCTTCACAGTCGAAAAGAGCTGGGTATTCAGTCCCGCTAATTTCGCCAACCTGCGGCGGCTGAGTAGCCATCGCAACCGGTGCGACTCGGTACTATTACGCCCCGGAAGACTCAGGAGGAGGATCCGAGGGATTGGGACTGGTCCTACAGAGCGTCATGTTCGGCGTTATCGCCGCCGTCTGCTGGGGCATCGCCGACTTTTTAGCGGCCGTGATCTCCAAGAGGCTCGGCATCCTCGGGACGGTCTTCGGCGTACACGTAGCGTCGGTAGCGGCCACCACGATATACCTGGTCTTCGCCCTTGATCCTACTATGCCGTCTCCCGGCCAGTGGGCCGCGTTAGTCGGCATGTCCCTGCTTGCGGTCGTCACGTACCTGGCATTCTACAAGTCCCTTCAGATAGGCCCCGTGGCCGTCGTCAGCCCCATCGTCTCGACTTACGCCGTCGTCGTGATACTGCTGGCCGTCATCTTCGTCGGGGAGCGCCTGAGCGCGGGCCAGAGCATCGGCGCCATTGGGACCATCGTCGGCATCGTTGTCGCGTCGACGAATCCGCGAGCATTGCGCAGAAGGGAGACGCTGATAGGCGCCGGGGTGCTGCTGGGCATTCTGGCGACCCTGGGCCTCGGGTTCTGGCAGTTCGCCATCGGCGTCCTATCGAAGGAGATCGGGTGGTTCCTGCCCATATATATCAGCCGAGTGCTGACGCTCGCCTTCCTATTGCCCATCGTCGTGGCGCGGCGTACCTGGCCCTGGCGGCAGGCGTCTGCGCTGCTAATTCTTGGCGTCATAGTGGTCGGCATCGTCGAGACGGCCGGTCTCTTCGCCTTTGCCAGGGGCAGCGAAGTCGGCATCATTTCCATCGTGGCCGCCGCGTCGATCACGTACCCGGTCATCCCCGTGCTCGGCGGGCTTGCGATCTTCAAGGAGCGGCTCAGCATATCGCAGTGGTCTGGGCTCACGATCGCGCTCGTGGGACTGCTGGTGCTCACACTGGCGGGCTAAAAGGCCGGGACCTCCTCTTAATCTCCCCCTTAAAAAGAGGGAGAGACTTTCGACTCGATAAGTTGCCGCGGCCAGTCTCATGGGGTACGCTGCTATCGGCCTTCGAAGACACATTACCGGCA
>JADFQF010000394.1 GCA_022561955.1 Chloroflexota bacterium
AAGGCGCTGGAGGACGGCGTCGTGGCGCTCATGATCGAAAAGGAGTCGGCTCTGGAGCAGCTGGAGGAGATACTTTCGGTCGGCGGAGTGGACATGGTGCAGTTCGGCCCCGCCGACTACTCGATGAGCATCGGTCTCTCCGGACAGTGGGACCACCCCAGGGTGAAGGAGGCCGAGCGCAAGACCATCGAGACGTCGCTGCGCATGGGCATAGCGCCCCGGGTGGAGCTGCCGGATTCCGGAGGCGCGGAGCCTTATATCGAGATGGGTGTCAAGCACTTCTGCATCGGCTGGGACGTCGAGGTCATCCACGAGTGGTGCAAGCAGCACGGCTCGGCGCTGGCCAAGGCCCTGGGCAGGTGAAGCGGGGCCATGCCCTGTCACCCTGTCCGTCCATATTCAGATTCAGGAGTCGGTCAGGGTGACGCGAGGCGTGCAGCTTTTGATACGTTGGTATTAGGTCGATATTCGGCCGGGTATGTTTATCTGTCACGATTATATTTATATGGCAGGTCTGATATTAGTGGTATAATATCATAGAGGTGTCATATGGCAGCAATTAAGACAAAGTTGGGCAAGGGTGGCAGAGTCGTAATCCCTGCCGAATACAGAAAAAGGCTCGGCATCGAGCCCGGCGACGAGATTATCGTCACATTCAAGGACGGAGAGATAAAGATAACGACCGTCAGAGAGGCGGTCAGGCGGGCACAGGCGATAGTCAGGCGCTTCGTGCCCGAAGGCAGAATGCTATCTGACGAATTGATCCGAGAGCGTCGAGAAGAGGCGGCTCGTGAATAGGTATGTACTCGACGCATCAGCCTTACTGGCATTAATTCAAAATGAGCCCGGAGCCAACGTCGTCGAAGACGTAATTTCCAGCGGATGGATTAGCACGGTCAACCTGTCCGAAGTAATTACCAAGTTGACGGATGATGGAATGGCCGAAGACGACATTAGGGAAGTAGTCGAAGGCCTGCAGGTAAATTCGGTACCCTTTAGCCTGGATCAGGCCTACGTCGCTGGATTAATGCGTGCAGACACGAGGATGCTGGGCCTATCATTCGGAGACAGGGCTTGCCTCAGCCTTGCAAAACAGCTGGATACCGCCGCTGTGACGACGGATCGCATCTGGACTCAGCTATCTATCGGCGTTGAAATTCAGCTCATTCGCTAGATATTCCTTGCCTTTCACCCCAGATTCTCGATTTCCACCGGCTCCACGGCGTCGGCGAGGGCGAAGCCGAATACGCGAGAGTAGAAGTAGAGCTCGCAGTCCAGCGCCCGCTTGATGTTCTCGGCCTTGCGGAACCCGTGCTGCTCGCCCTCGAAGGGCACGTAGGCCACCGGCAGCCCCTTTTCCCGCAGCGCGGCCAGCATTACCTCGGCCTGGCTCGGCGGCACTATCTTGTCCTCCAGCCCCTGGAACATGATCATGGGCACCGACAGCTTGTCGACGTGATTTATCGCCGAGCGCTCGTAGTAGAGGTCCTTGCGCTCGGGGTAGGGGCCGATCATCGTGAACAGGTAGCGAGACTCGAACTTGTGCGTGTCGTTTACGAACGACTCCAGCTCGCTGAGGCCATAGTAGCTCGCGCCGGCCTTGAAGACGTCCCGCGTCGTCAGTGCCAGCAGCGTCGTGAAGCCGCCCGCGCTGCCGCCGCGAATGATGAGGCGGTCGCCGTCGGCGTCCCCGCGCTCCACGAGATACCCTGCGCCGTTGACGCAGTCGTCGACGTCCACGATGCCCCAATTGCCGTTTAGCCTCCGACGGTACTCCGTGCCGTAGCCCGTGCTGCCGCCGTAGTTGACGTCGAGCACGCCTATGCCCCGGCTCGTCCAGTACTGCGTCATGAGACTCAAGGTGCTGGTCGTCGCGCCCGTCGGTCCGCCGTGGCTCATTACCAGCAGCGGCGGCTTTTCGTCGGAGTTGCCGGAGAAATCGCTGTTTTTGGGCGGATAGAAGAATGCGTGGGACGTCAGCCCGTTCTCCGTGGGGTACTCGATGGCTTCGGGAACGGACAGATATCCCTCATCGACCCTAACCTCGGTAGTGCGGCGTAGAGGCGTCGTCTCACCCGTACGCAGGTCGCGGTGCATCAGCGTCATGGGCATAGTTGGCGAGCCCGCCGTGAACACGACGCGCTCCGGTGTGACCTTGAGTCCCAGCCTCCCGATGTCTGTAAAAGGCGTCGGGATATCCTGCAGGGTCTTGGTGCCCGCGTCCAGGTCCGCGATGGCCCACGCGCCCTTGACGTTGTATGCGCAGATGATGCGGTTCTCCGACGCGAAGCCGTATGTAGACTCTCCGAAGGCCCAGCCCGGCAACCCGAACTCGGCGTCTCGTTGGCAGAGATTCTCGGCGCCGTCCGCCGTATCGCGAAAGATATTCCACCAGCCGGTGCGGTCGGAGACGAAGTGCAAGACGCCTCCCGGAGACCATTCGGGCTGAAATATCGACTCGTCCACGCCTCCGGCGACGAGCTTCCGGTCGCCGAGACTGCCGTCGCCGGTGATGCCCGCGACCCAGAGCTCTGTGCCGTCCCAGGGCA
>JADFQF010000395.1 GCA_022561955.1 Chloroflexota bacterium
AAGCGTGAGGTTTATTTTGGCGTATGCCTTCAGAGTCAGCGATCGCGGTCCGCTCATCATGCCCATATTTTAGGCAATAGGCCCCGTAAAGGCCACCCCACTCATTTAGGCTGAGCGTCTGAGGTCGGCGCCTCGGGTCTACGCTTGCGGCTTCGAGCAGACCTTCGGCCTGCTCTTTGGAGATATCGAGGCCCTGCTGAAGACAGTTGTGGACCTGCTTGCGCGGCGCCGAGAAGCCCGCCCTCACGAGGTCGAAAAAGCGCTCCTCGGAGTCGAGCTCGAGACACGGGCTGTCGTAAACATCTATGCGGACAACGGCTGAGGTCACCTTGGGCGAAGGCCTGAACGCCCTGGGCGGCACGCTCATGACGACGCGCGGAGACCCGTATAGCTGCGTCGCGACGGACAGAATCGACATCTTCCCGGGCTCGGCGCACATGCTCCTTGCGACCTCTCGCTGCACCATTACGACCATCAGCTTCGGCTTGTGGTCCGCCTCCAGGAAGCGCCGGATTATCGGCGACGCTGCGTAGTATGGGAGGTTCGCCACGAGCTTGTACGGCATGCCTGCCGGAACCAGCTCGTCGATGTCCGCCTCTCTGGCGTCGGCGTGCATGATGGACACATTGGGGCTGTCTTCGAACTCCGATTTCAGAGAATCGGCAAGGGCATCGTCCAGCTCGACAGCCACCACACTGCCCGCGCGCTCGGCCAGCCTTCTCGTCAGGACGCCGCGGCCGGGCCCGATCTCCAGAACCAGGTCGTCCGCGGAAATCTCAGCGGCATGCAATATCCGCGAAACGACCCGCCCATCGGCTAAGAAATTCTGGCCGAGGGATTTTTTGGCTCTGGGCCCTGGTGCTTTGGGAGGGGTCTGTCTGTCGATAGAGGTAATGGCCTGTTTCCTGGGGCGCATCACCCTTCCTCCCTATCCTCCGATTCTTATATCGGAGGATAGGAAGCTAATTCGCCATAATAGGGTTGGTGAAGGCAAGTCGGGGCGACCCCCTCTCTAACTCTCCCCCGCGCGCAGGGGAGAGGATAAAGTCCCTTCCCACTTCCGGGGGAAGGTTAGGATGTCCTCCGATATGAGTATCGGAGTCCCGATGCGTCGGGACGACTACTTAAATTGAATATCTTCGGACTCTCCGACTCTTTGTAAGGAATAAGGCCGGAGTCCGTCCCCACGGACCGATTCATCGGAGGGGGCGTCTGCGTTACGACGGCCGCCTTAACATTGCCAGTCCTCCCTCCCCTCGCGGGAGGGAGCTAGAGGGAGGGGCCGTATCTTTGACAGTATTATTAAGAAAACTAGAAATCAGGCCGTGCACCCCCATTCGATCCGTCCCGAGAACGTGTCACAGAGAGCCGGCTCGAGCCAGGCGATCCTACGGCACCCGGAATACACCTCTTACCGCTGCTTCCTTCCGGACCTGACGGGATTCGTGGCTTTCCGCCGCGCAGGACCCAGCTCTCAACGCCGGTTATCCCTGGACAGAGGCCTCGATATCAGACCTCCAGGAGGAGTTCAGCCTCGCTAGAGCGGATTGCGAGTACAGGGCACCGCTATCTCCCCGCTTAGCACGGCCTAAATTAATGGTAGGCCAAGCACCGGGGAGTGTCAACGCGACAAGAGTCGAGACATATACTCGAATCTGCCGATTACCGGCGCCTCAAGCAAGAGATGGGGCCGCGACTAATGGGCCGTTGCGATGCTCCAAAATCGTCGAGGTCAGCGCCGGAACTTGAGCACGCTCAGGAACGCCTCTTGAGGTATCTCGACGCTGCCGACGCGCTTCATGCGCTTCTTGCCCTCGGCCTGCTTCTGGAGCAGCTTGCGCTTGCGGGTGACGTCGCCGCCGTAGCACTTGGCCGTGACGTCCTTGCGGAGCGCGCGGATGGTCTCGCGGGCGATGACCTTGCTGCCTATCGCCGCCTGTATGGGCACCTCGAACATCTGGCGTGGAATCAGCTCCTTTAGCCTGTCGACGAGATCGCGGCCCTGGTAGTAGGCGTTGTCTCGATGGGCGATGACGGACAGCGCATCCACCGGCTCGCCGTTGACGAGGATATCCACTCGGACCAGCTTTTCGGTGCGATACTCGGCCAGGTTGTAGTCCATGGATGCATAGCCCTGCGTACGCGCCTTCAGCTGGTCGTAAAAGTCGGTCAGGACCTCCGAGAGTGGTACGGCGGATTCGATAAGCACCCGAGGGGCCGACATCGGGCCGCTTCCGTTGACGACGGACTCGCTCTGAAGGTACTCCATACGCTTGTGCTCGCCGCGCCCCGACCTGACGAGCTCCATCACGGGGCCGATGAAGGTGGAGGGCGTGATGATGCTCAGGTCCAGCCACGGCTCGCGTATCTCGGAGTAGCGTCCCGCGTCGGGCAGGTCCGCCGGGCTCTCGATCTGCACCTCTGAGCCGTCGTTCATAACGACCTTATACGCGACGCTGGGCGATGTGGCCAGCAAGTTCAGGTCGTACTCGCGCTCCAGCCGCTCCTGAACGATGTCCATGTGCAATAGTCCGAGAAATCCGC
>JADFQF010000396.1 GCA_022561955.1 Chloroflexota bacterium
TTTGATGGAATGATATGTGTCGTCTGCCCATATCGCTCCCCTGAGTTGAAGTCTGAGTCGTCTCATTAGCCTTCTGCCGAATTCCGCGTTTATAGCGTTGTATAGGGGCTGGCGTTGCGTTTAGGTGTACTGGCGTCACACGGCGGGACCAACCTGCAGGCGATAATCGACGCCTGTAAGGAGGGACGGTTGGACGCGAAGGTCTGCGTCGTCATCAGCAACAACTCGAACTCGATGGCCCTGGAGCGGGCCAAACGTGAAGGCATTTCCCACCGCCACCTGAGCAGCAAGACCCATCCCGATGACACCGAGTTGGACCAGGCGATACTGCTTACCCTGGAAGACCATGAAGTGGACGTCGTCGTGATGGCGGGTTACATGAAGATGCTTGGCCCGGCCACCCTGAGACGCTTCCGAAATCGCGTAATGAACAGCCACCCCGCCCTGCTACCCAAGTTCGGTGGAAGGGGGATGTACGGTTGCCGCGTCCACGAAGCGGTCCTTGCTAAGGGCGAACGAGTGACCGGCGCCACCATTCACCTGGCCGACGATCAGTACGACCACGGGCCCACCGTGGCCCAGTGCGAGGTCTCTGTGCTTGATGGCGACACCCTGGATTCGCTTACGCAACGTGTCCAGGAGAGCGAGCGCGCACTCTGGGTCGATACCCTCCGGAAGATAGCGACGTCTGAGATCGACCTGGACGAGATAGCAGCGGAAGCCGTAGGTTCGAGACTGTCGACATGACCGAGCAGACGTACGGCAGCGCCGGCGTAAATCTGGACGCGGCCCAGGACGTCAAGCGTCTCATCGGCGCCATCGTCTCGCCGACTCACGGGCCGCAGGTCCTGGGCGGCATCGGTGGCTTCGGGGCCATGTACCGGCTCGCGGGGTACGAAGACCCGGTCCTGGTATCCAGCACGGACGGCGTCGGCACCAAGCTGAAGATCGCCATCTGGATGGATAGATACGATACCATCGGCGAGGACCTCGTAAACGCCTGCGTGAACGACATCGTCGTTTCCGGCGCTAAGCCCCTGTTCTTTCTCGACTACCTGGCGGTCGGCGTCCTGGACGCCAGGGTCGTCGAATCGCTCATATCAGGCATGGCCCGGGCGTGCAAGCAGGCCGACTGCGCCCTGATAGGCGGAGAGACCGCGCAGATGCCCGGCGTGTACGCCGACAAGGATTTCGACATGGCCGGCTTTGTCGTCGGCGCCGTGGAGAGCAGGAACATCCTCGACGGGTCGAAGATCGCCAAGGGCGATATTCTGATAGGAATACCGTCCAACGGACTTCACACCAACGGCTACTCGCTCGTCCGCCACGTTCTCGGACTGGACAGCGACCAGGCCCCCCTGGAGGAGTACGTGCCGGAGCTCGCCCAGACCCTGGGAGAGGCCCTTCTGACGCCGCATATGCCGTATTATCGGACCGTCCGCGACGCCTTACCGATGCTCAAGGGCATGGCCCACATCACCGGCGGCGGGCTGGTGGAGAACGTGCCCCGTGTGCTGCCGGACGGAACGGGGGCCAGGTTCGATACCTCCACATGGGAGGTCCCGCCCATTTTTACGGTCCTTCAAGAGCGGAGCAACATCTCGAGGGAAGAGATGTACCGGGTCTTCAATATGGGATTGGGGATGGTGCTTGTCTGCGACCGGGCCGACGCAGACAGGGTCCTGGCAAGCGTGCCCGAATCGAGGGTTGTCGGCGAAGTCACGGAAACGACCGGCGACCAGCGGGTTGCTCTATAATGTGATTTATAAGTTCTTTGATAAATCGGAAGCAAAATGAACCGAGCGGACCTTCAAGAGATTTCTAATTTGAGGGTGGAGGAAGCCAGGGTTCTTCTTCGAAACGGCTATTATTCGGGTGCGTACTACCTGATAGGATACGCAGTTGAATGTGCGCTTAAGGCCTGCATATCAAAGCAGATAAGACGCTATGATTTTCCTAACAGGAAGCTTGTCAACGACAGCTACACACACGACTTGGAGAGATTACTCGGGGTTTCAGGCTTGAAAGAAGAGCTAGATTCAGAATCTGCCGGGAATCAAGCCCTGGAAGGAAACTGGTCAATAGTCAAAGACTGGTCAGAGCAGAGTCGTTACAGAAGTGACATCCCCGAGAATGAGGCGAGAGATCTATTCTCAGCGGTTACAGCGAGGAGAAATGGAGTCTTGTCATGGCTGATGAGATGGTGGTGAAGGAATCACTCACCGATGAGATGATTGAAGCGGGCGCCGAGCTTATTCGTCGCCTCGACGCTGCAGGCTTCGAGTTGAAGGCAGGCCTTTGGTTGTATATGGAAGAACCGAATGCATGGCGACTGATGTTGGCCTCGCCCATTGTGACCAAGGACGGCCCTAGTAAGGCCTATCAGAAGATTCAATCGGTAATGTCGAAGAAACCCGAAGATAGGAAAGTCCTAGCTCTAGCTCATATCAGCGCGGTCGAACCCGACAAGCCCATTGTTGCCCTGCTGCGCAAAGCCGTCAAGACCGGCGACGGGATTTACGGTTTGCGGTTCTCTCGCAATG
>JADFQF010000397.1 GCA_022561955.1 Chloroflexota bacterium
TTGCTCGATCGACAGCCTCAGCTTGACGAGGTCGTGAAGCTCCCAGCGTCCACCGGCGCCGGGCAGGTTCGGGTTGTTGAGCAAGATGTCTGTCGCGCCGAATTGGGCCGCGAACTGCAAATATTCAGGCGTAGCCTCTCTGAATTGCCCAAAGCCCGCTCGCATTTTTTCACCTGCTAAATCTGACAATCACGAAAACTGCCGGAAAAACTCGCTCAGATGGTGGCCAGAACGGCCCGCACGATGCTCTTCTCCAGGGAGATGCCTATCTTCGTAGCCAGCTCCAGTCGCTCGTGGTCTCCGACGGCTCCGACGTAGGCTACACCCAGGATTCTGCCTACTCGGAAATCTACGATCGTCGTCGCAAGCTCGCCACGCTTGCCCTTGTGCAGGGCCTTGAGCGCGACCGTATCATCGAAGAAGCCTGCGGGATCTAGCTTCTCGACGGACGCCAGCGTCTGCCCTTCGGAGATCGGGTCCCCCACATGCTCCTCGAAGTCCTGCAAGAATACGTCGTTCATCCAGGCGGCGACGGATTCCGGCTTATCGAACAGGTGCGTGACGGTTGCCGCTACGAAATTGAATCCGTCGGCGTTCATGAGAGTGGCGCTCGCACCGAACTCCCTTACGAAGCCCGTAATGCGGCCGGCCTTTTCGTACTTGTCTGCGGTGCTGCCTGGAAATCCATGCTCCGCCATCGTCTTGTTGTCCAGCGGCCCTTCCCTGGCGACCGTATATTCGGCAAACTCCGACGGCAAGCTCTGACGCTCGAGGACCATCTGCTGTAGGCTGTCTTCGGTTACCGTGAGAGTGGCACGGTCCAGGGCATTGGTGGTCACAAATATCCCCCTAGATCTCAGTCGTATCCATCGCCTCAGGCGCACACCATAGGGTAAACGTGGCGCGCCCGAGACATCTCAGTCTGCATTTTCCCACTCTTCCAGCTTACGCCACTATCGTTGCTGCTGTAAATGTGGCCGTCGTATGAGCAGCAGTACACTTTTTCGGCGGCCCTTGGGTCGATGGCAATCTGGAACATTCTGCTGGGAGGCTCCTCGCCTATGTCAACACGTTCCCAGGTGTCCGCCAGGTCCTTGCTCCGGAAAAGCGCCCCCTTTTCCACCGTGCCCGAAGGCGCTCCGCCCCCGCCGGCTCCCGCGGCCAGGTAAAGGGTCTTGGGATCGTCGGGCGCCACGATGAGGCCTCTACAGTACGAGCCCCGCGGAAACATCTCGCCGAAGCGGACGTGCTCCCAGTGGTCCCCTCTGTCCGGGCTTCGGAACATCGCCACCTGCGTGATTATAAAGACGTGGCCCGGCGCGGCTGGGCTGACCTGAACCCCGTGAAGGTCGACGGTATGGTTTTCTCGATAGAGGCCATTGGTGATCGAGTCCCAGGTCTCCCCTCCGTCGCGGCTGGCTAGAAGTCCACCGACCTCTATGGAGGCGTACACGTTTTCGGGCTCAGACGGGTCAACCGCGATGCCGATCACCCTCTTGGCGAGTGGGGGCATATAGGTCGTCACGTCCGGGAATCTCACGCGACTGGTATCCATCTGCTTCCAGGATGCGCCGCCGTCCTCGGAGCGGTATATGGCGCAGGGCTCATACCCCGCGAACAGCACGTTGGACCTATTGGGATGAAACGCCAGCGACCAGACGTCCATGCCGGGGCGCGGCGATTCCAGCGCCTCCCAATGCTCTCCTCGGTCGTCGCTGCGGTATGGGCCCAGCTGAGTGCCCGCGTAGATCACGGCGGGGTCGTTGGGGTGGACGGCGAGTGCGCGCACCTGCGGCCGCTCCGGTAGGCCGTTGGTCATGCTCTGCCAACGGTCATCTCCGTCCGCCAGGCGCATCAAGCCGCCTTCGCCAACGCCGTCGCCCTCTCCGGCCAGTCCGATGTAGATGTAGGTCTGGTGGTCCTGGTTAGCCATTTCGCGCCCCCAATCTCAGTTTCTTGGCCGTGTTCGAGTCGGTGATATCTTCCGGTATGAGCTATGTAAAGCGTTAACTCTTGGCTAGGATAGCTCGAAGGTCTTCTTCCATATACCCGGAGAGCCCGGAACGTGCTGCATCACCCGACGCATCTCCTCGTTTCGCGGATCGATGTTTTGCTGCCTGAGCCACTCGGCGCTCTTGGAGACATCGGGGTTCTCGAACTCGTAGACCGTCAGATAGGCCGGCTCGCCCCTGATGGTACGGAAGCGTCGTCCTCGAATTACGCCGGGCACCTTTTCGTAGTTTGGAACGTAGATCTTGTCATACCAGTCGTTCCACTCGTCCTCGCGCTCCGGAGGTATGTCCATTCGGCCTATCTGCAGCGCCGGGGCCATGCCGCTGCCGGAGATCTCGTCATTGAGGGCCGTGGGAAGTATCATCTCGTAGGTGTTGCGAATATATGGGTCCCCGACGATATTCGGCCCGAACCGTTGAGTCCACTCCGTCGGATTCCTGCGGACCTCCATGTATTCGGGAGATTCCAGGACCTCCGGACTCTCCAGCTCATAGAATGCCAGGTGCTTTGGCCCGTTCAATACCG
>JADFQF010000398.1 GCA_022561955.1 Chloroflexota bacterium
CATCCGCGAGGTCCTAGACACCTACATGCGCGAGAGCACGGCCCTACACGGACCCGACGCATCTCACCTGGCGCCGATCGTTTCCGGTTTCGCGGACATCGACAAGCTCCTGGGCGGCGGGCTCCAGCGCTCGGACCTGATCGTCCTGGCCGCCAGGCCGAGCCTCGGAAAGAGCACGCTGGCCTTCAACATCGCGCGCAACGCCGCGGGCCAGGGCGCGTCCGTGGGGATATTCAGCCTCGAAATGAGCCGCGAGCAGATCGGCATGAGGCTGATTGCCAGCGAGGCCGACGTGGACAGCTACAGGCTCCGCCTGGGACTGCTAAGCGAGGCCGAGGAGCGTCGACTTCTGGATTCCATCGGCATGCTTTCCGACCTGAAAATTTATATAGACGATTCGCCCTTCCAGTCGATCGTGGAAATGCGGGCCAAGGCTCGCAGGCTCCACGCGGAACGCGGGCTAGACCTGCTGATAATCGACTACCTTCAGCTCATCGGCGGAAACGGCCGAGTCGACAACCGCGCCCAGGAGATGGGTGAGATCTCCAGGTCTATCAAGGGCCTCGCCCGCGACCTGGACATCCCCATACTCGCCTGCTCTCAGCTAAGCCGCGCCGTGGAGCAACGGCCCACGCACAGGCCGTTGCTCTCCGATCTGCGTGAGAGCGGCAGCATCGAGCAGGACGCGGACATCGTGGCCTTCATCTACAGGGAGGACGTCTATACGACGCGGGAGGAGTGGGAAAAGCGCAACCCGACCGCGCCCTACCCTCAAAATATCGCCGAGATCATATTTGCCAAGCACCGCAACGGCCCCGTTGGCACGGTCCCCCTGTACTTCCGGAACACCGTCGTGCGATTCGAGAGCCTGGATACCGCCGCCCGCTCCGTAGAGTACGCATAGCATGGGATTTCAGGGATTCCCGCGACGGGTACATTCGATACCGGTGCCCGCTCCGTTTTTTGGGCCACTGCTCGAAGAGATCGACGATCTCGACGAGTTCAAGTGCACCATGCGACTCGTCTGGCTCCTGCAGCAAAAGAAGGGCTTTCCTCGATTCGTGACCCTGAAAGAGGTCTTCGCGGACCGCGTTTTAGCCTCAGCGCTTTCCATCGAGGGCAGACCGGACCAGGCACGCGTCGAGGCCGCGCTGTCGAGGGCCGTCGGCAGAGGCACGCTGACATCTACGACCGTTGAGCAGGCCGGCGAAAAGCAGCCCGCATACGCCCTGAACACCGAGTCCGACAGAGAGGCCCTGGCCAATATCTCAACTTCCGTTCAATTAGGTCGAAACCAGTCCCGCGAGCCGTGGGAAGCCGCCACCGAGCTCCCAAACGTCTTCGCGTTGTATGAGTCCAACATAGGCATGCTCAGTCCCATGATTGCCGACGAGCTTCGCGAGGCCGAGGACCTCTACCCGGTTGCCTGGATTGAAGACGCCTTCCGCGAGGCGGTCAGCCAGAACAAACGAAGCTGGAGGTACATCTCACGAATTCTGGAGCGCTGGGACCAAGAAGGCAAACACGATGGAAAATCTGGGAGATATCTTAAAAAGACTCGAAACTACTAGGGACTCATCCCTCGATAGGCCTCCCTCCGACCCGCTGGAATATACGGACGATCGAGAGAAGTGTCCTATCTGCGGAGATAAAGGCTGGTATTCGCTGGATCTACCGGCGGGCCACTCCGAATTCGGACGCGCCCTCACATGCGAGTGCCAGGAAACCCAGTTCCAGGAGGAGCGCTCACTCAGGCTGTTGCGATACAGCAACCTCGGCCATCTGAAGCGGTTCACATTCGAGTCCCTGGACCCAGACGGCAGGACTGAAGACCCGGAAAATCGGCTGTTGTTCAACGAGGCCTACGACGCCGCAAAGCGGTTCGCGGAGTCGCCTGTCGGCTGGCTGGTATTCATAGGACCCCACGGCGCCGGCAAGACGCACCTCGCAGCGGCCGCGGCCAACCAGTGCATAGAAAACGACAGCGTCGTCTTCTTCGTCCACGTGCCGGACCTGATGGACCATCTCAGGTCGACGTTCGGCCCGACCAGCGATATCTCGTACAGCGAGCTATTCGACCAGGTGCAGAACACGCCCGTGCTGGTCCTGGACGGGCTCGACAGCCAGACCAGCACTCCCTGGGCCGAGGAAAAGCTACGCCAGATCATAAATCATCGCTTCAACTCCGAGCTGCCGACGCTGATTACCAGCGCGGCCAGCCTGGATGAGCTGGACCCCTACATCCGCAGCCGCATTCAGGGCATGGGAACGACCAGCAAGATAATGGAGGTGCGAAGTCGCGAGTCTACGCAAGTCCATAGGCTGGGGCGGATAGACGATCAGATGCTGAGCCGAATGACCTTCGAGACCTTCAACGTTCGAGGCAACGACCCATCGGCGGGTCAGCGCGCGAGCCTGGAGGCGGCCTACAAGGCGGCCAAGAACTTTGCCGACGATCCGGACGGCTGGCTGACCTTTTTTGGCAATACGGGCGTCGGGAAGACCCATCTCGCCGTCGCCATAGCCGGCGAGGTG
>JADFQF010000399.1 GCA_022561955.1 Chloroflexota bacterium
GAGAGGCGGTCGTGAGTCGCGGCATTGGCTCCGACGACGTGATCGAATGCCAGCAGGTGATCGAAGCCCATGGCCTCGACGGCTTGAGCATAATCTCTGACCGCCGAAGGGTCCTCGCCTATCTCAGTTTGAGGGAATACCGCCCCAATATTCATTCTCTTTCCTCCGAGTAGCTATGTTCTGTCATTCAGACCGTCATTCTGTATCCACGGCCGCCAAATATCGATCTGTGGTGTGCCGGCTTAAGCAATGCGGCCGCTTGATGTAATATATACGAGTTGGCAGATCGATGCGGCATCTGCCCCAATACGAAGTCATACGATGAAGGCGGTTACCAGGATTTGGCGAAATTCGACCTGATACTCAAGGGCGGCCTGATCATTGACCCGGCCAACGATTTCGAGGAGACCGGAGATGTGGGCATTGCCTCCGGCCACATCGAGAGGGTCGCGCCTGAAATCGATTCCACAGAGTCTTCCAGCACCATCGACGTGTCGGGAAAGTGGGTGATGCCGGGACAGATCGACACCCACGCCCACGTCGCGGGCCTCTCTAGGAACTGGGACCCCGCCCTGGGCTACGCCATGCTGGCGAAGGCCGGGACGACGACTGTTCTGGACATGGGGGGCACCGGGCAGACTCTCATCGACGGCATCAAGCGCAAGGGCGCGGGCCTGAACGTCGCAGGCCTTTTCGCGATGATACCGGGCTCGACCATCACGCAACGTGAGCCGAACGCCGGGCAGATATCCGACATCGTGTCCGACGCCCTCTCTCAGGGCTGCTTCGGAATCAAGATGCTTGGCGGATACCACCCCTTCACGCCCGAGACGACGTCCAAGATCATCGAGGAGTGTAACGCGCGGCTGGCCTACATAGCGTTTCACATCGGCACCCGCGAGTCCGGAAGCCACCTGGGGGGCATGCGCGAGATCCCCCAGCTCGTGGGCAAGGGCAGGCTGCACGTCTGCCACGTCAACTCATACTGCAGGGGAGTCATCGAGGACGCCGATGACGAGTGCGACGAGGCGATCGCCATACTGGACAGCATGAAGGGACAGCTCAACTCCGAGGCCTATCACGCGGTCCAGAACGGCACCAACGGCACCTGCGACGCCAGGGGAGCCGTGATGGCAAACGTGCCGCGAAACTGCCTGCGGCTCAGGGGCTATCAGCCAACCCGCGAGGGAATGCGCGAGGCGATCCTGGACGGCTACGCCTCCGTGGTGGCCCAGAAGGGCGACGAAGTCCTGTACGTCAAGGGCAAGGAGGCCCTGAATCTATATGAGGCCGCCAACACGAACGTGGGAATGAGCTTCCCCGTGAACCTCCCGACGTCGGCCTTTCGGCTGGTCACGGCGAAGTCGGACGACGATGAGTTCAGCATCGACGCGGTGAGCACGGACGGCGGCTCCCATCCCAGAAACGTTGCCATCCAGAGCACGATGGCCCTGGTAAAGTTCGGTGCGCTGAGCCGACTCGAAATGGCCACGAAGCTGTCCCGGACGCCGGCCAGAATGCTCGGCCTGACAAACAAGGGACACTTATCAGAGGGAGCCGACGCCGATATTACGGTTCTCGACCCTCTCATTAGCGAGCCCGTCATGACCATCGTCGCCGGTCAGCCAATCATGGTAGACGGCAAGGTTGTCGGAAGCGGCGGCACGCTGCTGGTCACGTCCCAGGGAGAGAAAGCGGCGAAAAACAGCGGGCTGCCGTTTCAGGTAGTCGACCTCCAAGAGAGCAAGCTCTACGAGAATTTCCGCTGACCCATTTTTTGCCTCACCGAGCCGCTCCGACGGCATACGGCCTTCTCGACTGCACCTGTCGGAAGCCGGCACCAGTTTTTAAGGGTCGCCCGACGCTCTCTTGTTTCCCCAAATCACCCTAAGACTTCGTTAAAAGCACAGCTCTCACGGCTTCCTCAACGGCCAAGTTATATTGACTGTTTCTATATAGGGTATTAAAATACTTTATATTCACTTGATTTCGGGGAGTGTTATTGACCCTACGGAGGGCGATTAATCTTGCAGCCGCAGCCCTTGTAATGACCATCGCTGCAACAGCATGCCAGGGCCGCGACTCCGTAAGTACGCTGGGCATAGCGGGTATCCCAGACCAGAACGCATCGGCGCTCGCACGTCGGTACGAGGTGCTGACGAGCTACCTCAGCGAAGAGCTTGGCGTCGATGTGAAATACGTTCCCTCCGTCAGCTATGCCGCCACCGTCACAGGGTTCGAACGAGGCGATATCCATATGGCGTGGTTCGGCGGATTGACGGGAGTCCAGGCCCGCCTTGCGGTACCGGGCTCGCGGGCCATCGCACAGAGGCCCCGGGACAGGGAGTTCCATTCGAAGTTCATCGTTAATGCCGAGGTCGCCGCTGAAGGACTTGGCGATTTGAAGGGCCTGACCTTTACCTTCGGGAGCGAGAGCTCGACGTCGGGCCATCTGATGCCCAGGCATTTCCTTCGGCAGGCGGGCATCGATCCCGATGCGGATTTCTATGGCCCTCCAAGCTACTCGGGGTCCC
>JADFQF010000400.1 GCA_022561955.1 Chloroflexota bacterium
GAATCGCCGGGTACGGATTCCAGCCTCTGACGGTCATGGTAAAGCGGAGCCATGAAGGCATTCTAGCATCACGGCAGACATCGAGAGCGGCCCACGCCGGATTACCCTGCGGCCATCTCGGATTCCAGGTACCGCTTGAGGTTTTCGTGGTCCTCCCGCATCTGCTTACGGAGCTTACGAGTGAGCAGCGGCCCGGCCATCTTCATGACGCCCGATAGGTCCGTGGTCGTCGAAACGTGGACCTCAGTTGCGCCGGAAGCCTCCTCGAGAACGTATCGAGACTCCATCGGCACCGGACCCGACGTGCTCCTTGCGGCGTATACCCGGTCGGGTATGCACTCGGTCACGGTGAAGTCCTGCTTGACCTGCATGCCCATCATCTTGCTGACTACGTAGCAGGTCGTGCCGACGTCTACGGGTCCCTCGGAGGTCTGGGCCGCGTCGGCGACGTACTTCGCCCAGCGCGGCATATTTTCGGCCTTGGCAATAAAGGCGAACACCTCGGCGGTAGGCCGGTCAATCACGACGGTGTATTCCATCTTCGTCTCTGACAATGTCGAACCTTCATTCGGGGCGACTAGCTACTCTAATTCGATGCTTCAAGTCGCATGGCGATGCGCTAGACTTCCCAGGCGCTCTGGTAGTCCAGGTTATCGTCGCCGAGGCAGATAAACAGCTCGCCTTCGGGGACGGCGCGGTCCTGATTGCGGCAGCCGAAGTTCGCCGTGCAGCGGTCTTTCATGTCTTTGTAGGGACACCGCCACGTCGACACCTCGCCGACCGTATCCGACATATCCCTGAATATGTCGGACAGTCGCGATACGCTCTTTTTGTAGCGCTCTCTGTCAACAGGTCGGTCCAATGCCAGGCCTCCCGCGCCAATCTCGGCTAGTCGCTGGTCTCCGCGGGCACCGATTCCGGCTCCCCGACGCCCATGAAACGCTTGGCGATATCGACACATTCGATTGCGTTATCGCCGTAGCCGTCAGCGCCCATGTCGTCGGCGAACTCTTGCGACAGCGGGGCCCCGCCGACCATGACCTTAAGGCCCTCGCGGAGTCCCATCTCCTCGAACGCCTCGATGGTCTTGCCCATGTTGGGCATCGTCGTGGTCAGGAGCGCGGACATGCCCAGGACTCCTGCCTCGTGCTCCATGACGGCGTCGATGAACTCCTGTGGTTTCGTATCCACTCCCAGGTCGTGCACGTTGAACCCGGCGCCGCGCAGCATCATGATGCACAGGTTCTTGCCGATGTCGTGGAGGTCGCCCTTGACCGTGCCCATGATTATCGTGCCGATCGGCTCGATTCCGGAGGCCGCGAGGATGGGCTCGATATAGGCCATGCCCGCCTTCATGGCCCGGGCCGCCACGAGCACCTCGGGAACGAAGATAAAGTTGTCGCGGAACTTGATGCCGACGATGGCCATGCCGGCGATCAGGCCGTCGTCGAGAATATCGTTGGCGCTGTAACCCTCTTCCAGGGCCTGCTGTGTCAGTCGGTCGACATCGTGGTGATTGCCGTTTATCAGGTTGTAGGCAAGGTCATGCATTATCGGGTCCGTACCCTCGAAAAGCCCCGTGATATGCTTGACCTCGAAAGGCTTCGAGATGTACTCCATCTCCTTATTCAAGCCTTCATTATGAAACCGCATTCTTGATACTCCCAACTGACGCGAATTGCGACGGCTGCGGACCCTTGGCCGCTACAGCCGACTCGATAACTATCCTGGTAGTAAACGATTTTATCATCTGATATTCCAACAGGCTAGCAAAGGCGCTCTTCACCAAGGGAGCGGCCCGTGGGCCGCCCTCACGATAGTCCTTTCATCGAGGGCTAGTCGTGCTCTTCGTGCCACGCCCTGACGGCGTTGGGTATCTCGATGAGGTTCTCGAGCTTCGTTGCCAGGGGAATGGCGCATTCCGGCGCGATCATCGCCACGCCCGCGTCCAGGCACCTGTATACCTCGCCGCGCACCTCTTCCGGGCCACGGGCGTACAGCGTCTCCGGGTTGTTGATGTTGCCGACGAGCCGGATTCCGTTGGCGACCGCGTCCATCGCAGCTTGCGGGTCGTTCTTGGAGTCGAAATGGAACGCGGCCATGCCCGTCTGCGCGATGTACGCCATGCGGTCCAGGGTGTTGCCGCAGATGTGTAGGATCAGGGGCACGTCCAGCCGCTCCGCCATCTCCTGGTGTATCTCCAGAAGGAACCGCCGGTAATACTCGCCGCTGACGAGATCGCCGGTGGCGTGGTCGGGGAACGTCAGCACGTCGGCGCCGGCGTCGATCTGCGCCTGCCCGAAAAGCACCGAGATCTCCTTGAGCTTGTGCAGGGCCCTCATGGTGGCGTCGGGGTCGTCCACGGTCATGAGCAGGAACGGCTCCACTCCGAAGACGTGATACGCCAGCGTCCACGGGCCCATCGTCTTGCCGATGACGGCGACCTCGTCGCCGAACTCCTCTTTGAGCAGACGTATCGCCTGGGTAATGGCGATGTTGTCCGGGTGCTCCAGGAAGCGTGGG
>JADFQF010000401.1 GCA_022561955.1 Chloroflexota bacterium
GACAGGTGCACATTTCCGCCTCTGTGGACCGAATAGTCATCGAGGACGGCAAGGTTTCCGGACTCGAGGTTTCCACGGGCCAGGGCGGCAAAGAAATCACAACTGAGTATTCTTCAGATCAAGAAGCCGACGAGCCAAATAAACTAGAAAAATTCGATGCCGTGATCGCGACCACGCCGTCGTACATCTTCCCGAGGCTCGTTCCCGAGCTGCCCGAAGACTACCTGGCCAAGCTGACCGGCTTGGACTACCTTTCCGCCGTGCTCATCATCCTGGAGCTGGACAGGTCGCTGTCGCCGGTCTACTGGCTGAACGTCGCCGACCGCTCGATCCCCTTCGTCGGCGTTATCGAGCACACCAGGCTCATAGGGCCTGAGCACTACGGCGGCAAGCACATCGTGTACCTATCCAACTACCTGAGCACGGACCATCCGATGTATAAGATGGGCCACGAAGAGCTGCTAAAGGCCTATGAGCCGCACCTGCGCAAGATCAACCCCGACTTCGATCCGTCCTGGATTAGCAAGAGCTACCACTACCGTGTCGACGCCGCGCAGCCCATAATAGGGACTAACTACTCTTCACGAATGCCTTCCCACCGCACGCCCTTCAGCGGACTGTATCTGGCGAACACTACTCAGATATATCCCGAGGACCGGGGCACGAACTACAGCGTGCGCATGGGAAGAAAGCTAGCCCGCATGGTCGCCGAGGATATTTCATGAAACGCAGCCGCCTAAATGTGTGAGATGACTCTGGTTGGTAGGCGATCACAGAACGGGTCAAAAAGAGCAGTCTATGTTGCTTTGTAGTGGAGTAGCGCTTATCCTATACGGTGATATTTTTCACTACCGGACGACGGAGGAAACGCCACTTGGCCGCCGAGAGTGAGGCACTCAGGGAACGCATTCGCAAGGCGATCGCGTCCCAGACTCAATCTAATGTAAACGTCCTCTCTTCATTGCATGCCGTGCTGGACGAATTGGGCTACGTCCCAGACGAGGCAATAGAAGAGGTCGCCGAGTCGGCGGGAACAACCATCAATACCGTATGGGGTGTCGCCTCCTTCTATACGAACTTCCGGTTTACTCCGCCGGGCGATCATATCGTCGAGATCTGCTGGGGGCCGACCTGCCACCTGCTGGGCGCCACGGTCATCCTGCAGGGCGTGCTGGACGATCTTGGCATGTCCGATGAGGGCGAGACGGCGGATAACAGGCTGACCCTAAAGTACAACACCTGTCTCGGGGCCTGTTCTCAGGCTCCCGTGATAAGCGTCGATCACCGTTTGATGGGACGCCAGACCATCGAATCCGCACGAAGTATCGTCTCCCAGTTGAAGCCGGGCAAGGGCCACTGATCCCCTCGCTCCGGACCGTGGCGTAATTAACGAATGACGACAGAAGAAACTCAGTCCCGATATCAGCTGCTCAAGGCCCAGGCCGACCAGAGGTGGCAGGCCCTCACGGCGGGAGACCGCCCGTGGATTCGCGTGGGGACGGCGATGTGCGGCCACGCGGCCGGAGCGAACGAGGTCGTGGAAGCACTCAGGGCAGAGCTCGACAAGAGGGGCTTCGAGGCCCGCATGAGTGAGGTCGGCTGTCTGGGTATCTGCTATGCCGAGCCTCTCGTTGACATCCTCAAGCCGGGCGGGTCCAGGCTATTTTTCGGAAACGTCACGCCCGAGGACGCTCCGGAGATCGTGCGCTCATTCGTAGTCAACGACTACGACGCCGGCGGGCACGACAAGGTGTTGGGATATCTGGGCGAGAAGCCCATCGCCGGGCTGAGAGACGTTGGCGAAATTCCCGGAATCAAGCTGCAGCAGCGAATCGCCCTTCGCAACGCAGGCCATATCGCACCCGGCGACATACGTCAGTATATCGCCAACGGTGGTTACGCCGGGCTGAACAAGGCCCTTTTCGAGATGCAGCCGGAAGATGTCATCAAGGAGGTGACCGACTCCGGGCTTCGCGGCAGAGGAGGCGCCGCCTTCCCCACAGGTGTCAAGTGGAGCTTCATGGTGCGGTCGGACCCTCCCAAGTACATCCTGTGCAACTGCGAGGAGGGCGACCCCGGCGCGTACAACGACAAGGGCATCCTTGAGGGCGACCCGTTCACGCTCATCGAGGGCATCGCCATCGCTGGATACGCCACTGGTTCATCCAACGGCTTCGTGTTCATACGGCACGGTCACGACGGGCCTATATCGAGGACAGAGCGCGCCATCGAGCAGGCCTATGCGCTCGGTCTGCTCGGCAAGAACATCCTTGGCTCGGAGTTCAGCTTCGAGGTCGAGGTATCGCTGACTGGCGAATCTTACGTCTCTGGCGAGGAAACGGCGCTTATGGACGCCATCGAAGGCAAGCGCGCGCAGCCTCGCCCTCGTCCGCCATTCCCTGCGGCGGCGGGCCTCTGGGGCAAGCCGAGCAACATCAACAACGTCAAAACCCTCGCATACGCGCCGGAGATAATCTCGAAGGGCGCAGAGTGGTTCTCGTCCATCGGTGTGAACAGAAGC
>JADFQF010000021.1 GCA_022561955.1 Chloroflexota bacterium
TTAGACAGGCTCTCCGCCGCTGCGGAGAGCTCCGTCGAAGGACGGTAAATTGTCCAGATGAGGTGTTCGGGTTGGCGCTTAGTCGTCTACATGGCTTTCGACGCCTAAGGCCACCCGCGAGTCCGACAGGGCCGGGACGTCGATTCGAGACCGCCGATACGCCGAAACGGCCCAGGACACCGTTAGCGTGATCACCAGCATGCCCACCGCCGTCAGCACTACGGAACCCCCCGCGGCGATGTTGGCGTAGAAGGCTATCCCCAGCCCGACGGTCATGCTCAGCACCCCGACCAGCATGGCCAGCAGTATCGCCCTACGCAGGCCCGTAGCGATCTTGAGGCTCACCATGACGGGAATGACTATGAGTGCTCCGACCAGCAGGACGCCCACGACTCGCATCGACAAGGTTATCGTCGCCCCCGTCAGCACGGCCAGGACCAGATTTACGGCGAAGACCCGTACGCCGTTGGTCCGCGCGAGGTCGCTGTCGAAGGCCGCCTGCGCCAGCTCTGAGTAGAACAACGCTATGAACCCCAGGGCCAGGACTACGAGCGCGGCCAAGAGCCAGAGGTCCGTCGAGTTCACGGTGAGAATGCTGCCGAAGAGGTAGGAGAACAGGTCGACGTTGAATCCGTCCGCCATGCTTATTATGACGACCGCTATGGCCAGGGCCGAGTACAGGACTACCGCCAGGGCCGCGTCTCCCGGCATGATGCGGCGGGCGCGGACGACCTCGATCGTCGTGGCGGCTATGGCCGTCGCCCCGAGGGCGATCAACGGCGGGAACGTATTCGTCAACAGGCCGATGGCGACGCCGGTCAGAGCTACGTGAGAGAGGCTGTCGGCGATCAGCGACAGGCGTCTCAGCACGAGGAACGTGCCCAGCGCCGGTGCGAGCGTCCCGATGAGCAGCCCTGCAAGCAGCGCCCTGATCATGAAATCGTAAGCGAAAATTGCCGGCATCTATCTACCTGTGCTCGTGCAGAACGTCGTGCAGCAGTACGTCCATCGGCAGCCCGTACAGGGTGGAGAGCTCCTTCTGGGTGATGTTATGCGGAGGGCCGTGAAAG
Source organism: Chloroflexota bacterium (assembly GCA_022561955.1). Next base: position 1,071 of record JADFQF010000021.1, read on the forward strand.
ACCAGGCTCCTGTTTATACAGGCCACGGTCGTCGCCTCTCGCAGCACTGCGCCTATGTCGTGGGACACCATGAGAATCGTCATGTTTTGCTCGCGGTTCAGGCGGCGCAGCAACGAGTAGAGCTGCTCCTGTCCCGCGGCATCGACTCCGGCGACGGGCTCGTCCAGCACGAGCAGCTGTGGGCTGCTCACCAGCGCCCTGGATATTAGGGTGCGCTGCTGTTGTCCGATGGAAAGGGAGGAGATTCGACGCTTCTTGATGGCGGCGATGCCCGCGGTCTCCATGGCGTCCAGAACGGCGGGCTTGCCACCCCTTCGGAATAAGGAAAACGGGTCGAAGCCCTTGTAGAGGCCCTGCGACACGACCTCTTCGACGGTCGCGGGAAACTGCGTCCCGACGACCTCCACGGCCTGCGGCACGTAGCCTATCTTGTTCCACTCCCGAAAGTGCTCCGGCTGCTCCCCGAACAGCTTCACGGAGCCTCGGCTAGGCGTGATAAGTCCCAGAGCCAGCTTGATGAGAGTCGTCTTGCCGCTGCCGTTTGGTCCGAGTATCGCGACGAACTCTCCGGGTCCCACGGACAGGCTGATGTCTTCTATCACAGCCTCTGAGTCGTACTGATACCAGACGTTCTCAAACTGAAGCGATGTGCCGGCGACGGCGTCTGCATGGGTCTCCTGTTTCAATTGCACTTTAGGACAGTCCTTAGGGTAGTGAGATTTGCCTCCATGATCGAAAAGTAGTCTTCGCCCCTTTGGGCCTCCGCATTTGTCAGGCTCGCCACCGGGTGCAAGGTCAGCAGCTTCGCGCCCGTCTCAGCGGCGAGGGTCTGCAAGAGCCTTGCGCTTACGACCGGCTCGACGAGCAGGTACTCGGCCCCGATCTCTTGTATCTTATCCGCCAGCTCCGCCAGCTCGCCTGCCGACGGCTCGGATTCCGGCGAAAGCCCGGACACCGGTATCTGGTCGAGCCCGTAACGAAGGGCCAGGTGGCCGAAGGCATCGTGAGAAGTCACGAAGCTTTTGAGCTCGCACGCCGAAAGCCCCTCGGCATAGCGCCTGTTTAGGGCTTGCAGCTCTCCTATGAGGGCACCGCTCTCTTCCGAGTAGGATTTCGACATCGATGCGTTTATTTCGATGAGCGCGTCCCTGATGAGCTCCACCTGTGCGACCGCTTGCAGAGGATCGAGCCACACGTGCGGATCGTTGTTGGCCGCGCCTTTGCTCGCCTCGACGACGACACGAGAGCCGCCGCTGAGGTTGGAGAGAGCGCGGCCCATCCAGGGCTCGAAGCCCGTACCGTTGTAGAGAATTACGTCGGCGCTTCCGAGCATGCGAATGTCCGCGGGCTTCGGCTCGAAATCGTGCGCCTCCACGCCGGGAGGGATGAGGTTAACGACCTCGACGGAGCCTCCACCGACGCGCTCGGCAAAATACTGCAGCGGGTATATGGTTGTAACCACCAGGAAGGCGTCACGACCGGAGGCGGGCTGGCCAGAGAATCCAACGCACGCAATCGAAACGACGGCAATGACAAAAAAGCCTAACACAGCCCTCGCGAGGCCGCGCAGGCCCCATCGTTCCTTTAGGTCGGTCCTCACCTTCAATGCCATATGTACTCGATGCTCTCCGTCGACACCGGTCTAGGAGACCGTTGCCGCAAGACACTGCTCGCAGATTACATGGAACTCCATCCGGTGGCCGACTATCTCGCCGGAGATGTGCTCCCCGATTGCCCGCACCAGGCGCTCGATCATGGTGTCTCTAAACTCTCCTACCGTGCCGCACTTGATGCACAGGGTATGGTGGTGGTGTTCGACGCGTGCAAGGCTGTACTTCGACCCTCCGTTCGGGAGTACCAGTTTGCAGATCACTCCCGCTTCGAGAAGCAGCTTTATAGTGCGGTAGACCGTTGCCCTGCCTACTCCAGGAAGCTCGTGGCTGATCTCCTCGGCGCTGAAGCCATCGGACTTGTCCTCGAGCAAAGATATTACGGACCTTCGAGGGTTCGTCACGCGGTGACCGTTGTCTTCCAGGACGGCCAGGAGGTCGTGCCGTGCGGGTCGCACATCATTCATGATACTTTGTCTCAATTACAATCGTCTAATAATGAGAAATAGGTTGGGTTACTGAGATATCGTATCATTAACACGGCTGACGGTCAACGCTTACGGACATAGGACAAGGGCCGGGCCGAGGCCTATTTATATGGAGATAAGCTAGACCCCGTGCTAAAATGCCGATGAGAGGAGACCAGCATCCATGGAAAAAGAAGTCCGAGTCCGGTTCGCGCCAAGCCCGACGGGCGACCCGCACGTCGGCGGTATTCGCACCGCCATATTCAACTGGCTTTTCGCCAAGCATAACGGAGGGCGCTTTATATTCCGAATCGAAGACACGGACCAGGCCCGTCTCGTCGAGGGCTCCGTCGGCGTCCTACAGGATGCCTTGAAATGGCTCGGTATCGAGTGGGACGAAGGTCCTGAAGTAGGCGGCGAGTTCGGGCCCTACTTTCAGTCGCAGAGACTCGGCCTGTTTCAGGATGCGGTCGAGCAGCTCATCCAGAGCGGCCATGCGTATCGCTGCTTCTGCTCATCCGAAAGGCTCGCGGAGGTCCGGAGCCGGCAGGCCAAGGCCAAGGGCTTTACCGGCTACGACAGGAGATGCAGAGATCTTTCCGACGACGAGAGGTCGGAGCTGGAGAGCTCGGCAGAGACCACGGTGGTCCGCTTCAGGATGCCTCTGGACGGCACGACTACGGTCAATGATATCGTCAGGGGAGAGGTGACGTTCGAGAACAAGCTGGTCGACGATTACGTCCTGCTGAAGTCCGATGGGTTTCCTACCTACCACCTGGCCCATGTCGTGGACGATCATCACATGAAGATCAGCCACGTGCTTCGCGCCGAGGAGTGGCTGCCCAGCATACCCCGGCATCTCCAGCTCTACGAGGCCTTTGGCTGGGAGCCGCCGCAGTTCGCGCACCTGCCCATCATTCTGGCCCCCGACCGCTCCAAGCTGAGCAAACGACACGGCGCGACGTCCGTGCTGGAGTATCGAGACCTGGGTTATCTTCCTCAGTCGATGTTCAACTTCCTGACGCTGCTTGGCTGGTCGCTCGACGACAAGACGGAGCTATTCACCGTCCAGGAGCTCGTGGAGCAGTTCACCCTGGACCGAATCACCAAGTCCTCCGCCATATTCAACACCGAAAAGCTGGACTGGATGAACGGGCACTACATACGAACGCTGACCGACGATGCGCTGGCCGACGCTCTCTTGTCCTTCTGGACGGAATGCCCTCCGGAGAGCTTCGGGACGATACCGGACAGAGAGTACGTGATCAAGCTCGTGCCCCTCGTAAAGGAGCGCATGAAGACCCTGCGGGACGCCGAGCCGCTCATCTCATTCCTCTTCAAGGACGAGGTCGAATACGAGTCAGAAGAGCTCGTGCAAAAGGGCATGGACTCGGAGGCCACAAGGCACGGCCTCGAGGTGGCGCTGACGGGCATCGAGTCCCTTGGCAGCTTCGAGTCCGAGCCCCTCGAAGAGCTGCTCAGGGCTACCGCCGGCGACCTGAACGTTAAGGCCGGGCAGCTCTTTGGAAGCCTGAGGATAGCCACGACGGGCCTCCGTGTCGCGCCTCCGCTCTTTCAGACCATGGAGGTCATGGGCAAAGAGCGAACGGTCGCCTCCGTACGCAAGGCCATCGAGAGACTTGGATAGCTTCCGCACGAACTCGCCGCGCTATTCTTGACACGCAATTTGCGCCTGCCTATACTTCGACGGGAATACGAACCTAGGTATTGATATGCCACTGAAGACCCAGCTGAACGACGAGCTAAAGGACGCCATGCGAAGCGGCGACACCACGCGCCGCACGACTATTCGCTATCTGTTGTCCATCATACAGAACGAGGAGATCGCGAAGCGTTCCGAGCTGGATGATGAAGGAATTTTGGCCGTGCTGAGCCGCCAGGCCCAGCAGCGCCGAGACAGTATCGAGGCCTTCGAGAAGGCAGACCGGCAGGACCTGGTCGACAAGGAAAAGGCCGAGCTGGACTACATACTCCCCTACCTGCCTCAGCAGCTTTCCGCGGACGAGATCAAGGAGCTGGTCGTTCGAGCGATATCAGACGTCGGCGCCTCCGGACCCGGCGATATGGGCAAGGTCATGAGCCAGGTGATGCCCGGGGTTAAGGGCCGCGCCGAGGGCAAGCAGGTAAGCTCCATCGTCGCCGGCCTGTTGAAGACCGACTGACCATGAGATTCGCCATAGTCGTGTTTCCCGGGACCTGGAGCGACAGAGACTGCTTCGACGTGGTCAACGACGTATTCCAAGAAGACGCTGATTACGTATGGCATAAAGAGACGGACCTGTCCAAATATGACTGCATTATTCTTCCCGGCGGCTTCTCGTACGGCGACTACCTGAGACCGGGCGCCATAGCGAGATTTTCGCCAATCATGGACTCGGTGGCGAAGGCGGCTGAGGACGGAAAGCTCGTGTACGGGATCTGCAACGGGTTCCAGATTCTCTGCGAGGCCGGTCTCCTGCCCGGCGTACTGATGCGGAACGACCACCTTCAGTTCAGGTGCCAGTGGGTAAATCTGAGGGTGGAGCGGAGCGATACGGCCTTCACCAACGCATGTAGCGCGGGCCAGGTCCTTCGCGTGCCCATTTCCCACGCCGAGGGAAACTACTTCGCCGACGCCGAGACCCTCCAGCGGCTGGAATCGGAGGGCAGGGTGCTCTTCCGTTACTGCGACGCCGACGGAGAGGTCACCGGCGAGGCGAACCCCAACGGGTCGCTGGCCAACATCGCGGGCATCACCAACGAGCGGGGAAACGTTCTGGGCATGATGCCTCATCCCGAGCGCTGCTGCGACCCCCTTCTTGGCGGCGTCGACGGCAAGCTGATCTTTCAGTCGATAATAGAGTCTTCGCGTTCGCTTCAGCCGGCGGGTCGAGGTGGCAAGACAAATTGATGCTGGGTGTCGTGCTTTCGCTGGCTGCGGCGATGGGTTTCGCCGGGAGCGCGGTCTTCGCCAGGATAGGTCTCCAACACATACGGCCCACAACGGCCACCCTTGTTTCACTGCTAATAGGCATCGGCATCACGCTAACTCTGTCGATCATATTCCATCAAAAAGAGATAATGGCCCTTAGCGGCATAGCTTTTCTCTGGTTCTTCATCTCCGGACTCATAAATTTTCCACTGGGCAGGCTTCTGAACTATACCGGAGTCAGCAAAATTGGCATCTCGAAATCGACTCCGATCGTAGCCACATCGCCCCTCTTCGCCGCCATATTGGCGGTCACGGTGGGCGGGGAGACGATCAACACGCTCATGCTGATGGGTACGATCGCCATTATCGGGGGAGTCGCCCTGATCGTTGCTCAGAGATGATACGGGTCAGCGCTCCTCGGAGGCAGCTTCTTTTAGGCTACGGCGCATCCCTGCTGGCGGCCATCGCGTACGGCACGGTGGCGGTCGTGGGCCGGAAGATCGTGAGCGACTTCGCCCCTCCTCTAGTCGCTACGTCGTTCTCGATGATATTCGGCACGATAATACTGTTCGCTCTCTTTCACCGACAGTTCGCCTCCGATATAGCGGCGAAGGCCCCCAGACGTGCCTGGCTGTTCGTTGCCATCGCCGGGGGCTCCGCGACGTGGGGAGTGACCTTTTGGTTTCTCGCACTGAACGAGGCGCCCGTCGTGCTGGTCGCTCCGCTGGCATCCACATATCCCCTGATTGCGGTAGTCGTGGCGCGCATCTTCCTGCAAAAGCTGGAGAGGGTGACCTTGCAGACGTTCGCGGGAGCCGCTCTGGTGGTTGGCGGTGCCATATTGATCACGTTTGGGGTACAGTAGGTCTGTAGATTATGCCAGTTACGAAAGAAGCACTGGACCGGCTCGCGCTGTCCGAGGCTGAGTACGAGGCCATCGTCGAGCGGCTTGGCAGAGAGCCCAACGAGCTCGAGCTCGGGCTGTTCGGTTCGCTGTGGAGCGAGCACTGCGGGTACAAGCACTCCAAACCGCTCTTGCGACTGCTGCCCAGCGAAAGCCCGAGGCTCATGGTCGAGCCCGGCGCCGAGAACGCGGGCGTCGTGGACATCGGAGACGGCCTGGCGATCGTCATGAAGATCGAGTCCCACAACCATCCCTCGGCGATAGAGCCGTACCAGGGGGCGGCCACGGGCGTGGGCGGAATCGTTCGCGACATCTTTGCCATGGGCGCGAGGCCGATCGCACTCCTGAACTCCCTGAGGTTTGGACCGCTCACCGATGCCCGAAATCGCTACCTGTTCGAGGGGGTGGTGTCGGGGATATCGGGGTACGGCAACTGCATAGGCATCCCCAACGTGGGCGGCGAGGTCGTCTTTTCACCTAGTTATTCCGGTAACCCGCTTGTAAACGCCATGTGCGTCGGCCTGCTGAATCGGGGCGAGCTGGTGCACTCCGCTGCCGTAGGCGCGGGAAACCTCCTGATGCTCGTGGGCGCGGACACGGGACGAGACGGCATTCACGGCGCGTCGGGGCTTGCCTCCAGGACGTTCGAGGATGATCGCGAGCTCCGCCCGACGGTACAGGTCGGCAACCCGTTTCTGGAGAAGGTGCTCATCGAGGCCTGCCTTGAAGTCGCCAGGACCGATCACTTCGTCGGCATCCAGGACCTGGGAGCGGCGGGACTCACCAGCGCGGCCGTCGAATCGGCGTCGAGCGGCGGCAGCGGCATCGAGCTCGACGTGGCGAAAATACCTCGGCGTGACACGGACATGACGCCCTATGAGGTCATGCTGTCGGAGTCCCAGGAGAGGATGCTCATCATCGTAAAGGCGGGCCGCGAAGACCAGGTGCGAGCAATCTTCGACAAGTGGGACCTTCAGTCCACCGTGATCGGCCGGGTCACGGACGACGGCAACGCGCGAATATTCGACTCCGATGTAGAAGAGGGCGAGCTCCCAGTCGGACTGCTCACGGACCCGCCCCTCTATCGGCTCCAGGGCGTAAAGCCCGATTGGATGAAGACTCTCCAGAGCTACGACCTGAGTGAGGTGCCGCTCCCCGACGAGGGCCCGGAGAGCATACTGCTGCGCCTGCTTGCGTCGCCCAACATAGCCTGCAAGGAGTCGGTCTACCGGCAGTACGACCACCAGGTGCAGACCAACACCGTGATCGCGCCGGGAGGCGATGCCGCCGTGCTCAGGCTGAAAGGCACGAAGAAGGCCATCGCCCTGGCGACCGACGGCAATGGGCGCATATGCTACCTCGACCCCTTCGTGGGCGGAAAAATCGCCGTTGCCGAGGCGTGTCGCAATATCTCCTGCGTAGGCGCGGAGCCTATCGCCTTGACCGACTGCCTGAACTTCGGAAACCCGGAGCGTCCCGAGGTGTACTACCAGCTCGAAGAGGTAATAAAGGGCATGGCCGAGGCGAGCCGCGCGCTCGATGCGCCGGTCATCAGCGGCAACGTCAGCCTGTACAACGAGGCGCATGGAACGGCCATCTACCCGACCCCTGTCATTGGCTCCCTGGGCCTGCTCGAAGACGTCGAGGCGCATGTAGACATCGGGTTTCGTGAGGAAAGCCATGCCGTAGTGCTGCTCGGCGCATGTGCCGTAGTGGGAACGCCAAAAAACCTCGCCGGCAGCGAGTATCTTGAGGTGGTTCACGGACTAATCGCCGGCCGGCCCAGCATTGACCTCGACGACGAGGTGCGGCTTCAGAGGGCCTGTCGCGCGCTCATTCGCAAGGGCATCATTAGGTCGGCACATGATTGCTCTGACGGAGGCCTCGCCGTGGCTATCGCCGAGTCGTGTATCGCGGGTAACATAGGCTTCCAGGGCGATTCCGAAATCGACGGCAGGTGGGACGCGGCACTGTTTGGCGAGGCCCAGTCCCGTATCGTGGTGTCGCTGGACGCGGATAAGCTGCCCATGTTCGAGGCCATATGCTCCGAGGAAGGCGTGGACTGGTGCAATATTGGACTTACGGGCGGCGATGTAATTAAATGGAATGAGCACCTGAATATAAAACTATCGGCCGTCGAGGACGCCTGGCGAGGAGGCATCGAAAGAGCACTCGCGGAGCCTGTAGACGCCGACGTTGACAGCAAATCGACATAATGCTATCGTAAATTATGTATTAGCAGTCATCTTGTATGACTGCTAACTTTTTACCAGAGACCTGGAGGGCAACCTTGCCTAGATACGACTACGAATGTACCTCATGTCACCATGTGTTCGAGATGAGGCAGAGCTTCGACTCCGACCCAGTCGCCACGTGTCCGGAGTGCAGCAATCAAGCGAACCGAAAGTTTCACGCCGTACCCATCGTCTTCAAGGGCAGCGGCTTTTACGTTAACGACTACGGCAAGAACAGCAGCTTCACCAGCAAGCCGTCGGAAGCCAAGGACACCTCGTCCGAGTCGAGCTCGAGCGACTCATCGGACTCAAGGGATTCGTCCAAAACAAGCGACTCGTCGAGCTCAAGCGATTCGTCCAAGTCTTCGTCGGACTCATCCGCCTCTGCCAAGGCCGGCTCTTCGTCCTCGAAGTCTTCCACCCCCTCTTCGGAATAGGTCGGTTGCGCGCCCTGGTCCAAAGGGTGACGGGGGCGTCTGTCACGGTTGAGGACGAAAATATCGGCTCCATAGGGCCCGGACTGGTCGTTCTCATAGGAATCACCTCAACGGATGACACCGAGGACGCCGAATACCTCGCGAATAAGATAGCCAACCTCAGGATTTTCTCCGACGATGAGGGCAGGTTTGATCACTCGGCACTGGAGATTGACGCGGAGCTCCTCGTAGTTAGCCAGTTTAC
>JADFQF010000402.1 GCA_022561955.1 Chloroflexota bacterium
AGCGTCGCCGTCACGACCTACGCCGTGCTGGGGACCATGACTATCGTCCTCATCCTCGCCGCGAGGCCGCCTCGAAAGCCGGCTCACGTCGAATCCGCCGCGGCCACGTAAAAAGGGGCAGGCTTGCCGCCCGCCCCTCACTCGAGTTCTTGAGATCGTGCCTCGCTAGGCCCCCGGTCCCCTGCCCATCGAGTAGGGCTGCCAGCGCTGGAGGTCGGTCTTATCCAGGACCGAGGGGTTCACGCAGGTCCTGGGCCACCGGCCCGTCAGCACCAGTGCGATCTCCTGGCCGACGCGCCGTCGGGTCTCGGGGCGCATCCTCTCGGACGCCGAGGCCACGTGAGGCGTCAGGGTCACGTTTTCCATGCTCAGGAGCGGGTTGTCCGGGTCGGGCGGCTCCTGCTCGAGCACGTCAAGCCCGGCGGCGGCTATCCAGCCCTCCTGCAGCGCCTTTATGAGCGCGTTTTCGTCTACCGTGGGACCGCGGCCATTGTTGATGAACAGCGCGGTCGGCTTCATCTTGCGAAAATGCTCCTCTCTGAGCATATGGTGGACCTCCGCGGTCGACGGGGCGTGCATGGTGACGATGTCCGAGCGCTCCAGCACGTCGTCGAGATAGCTTACGGGCTCGACTCCGTACTCGGTAATCATCAGCTCTTCGATGTAGGGGTCGAAGGCTATCATTCGCAGCCCGAAGGGTGCGGCCCTCAGCGCGGTCGCCCTGGCGACGTGGCCGAAGGATATGAAGCCCAGGGTCTGGCCGTAGAGCCTTGGGAAGTTGGACAGCAGCGGGCGCCCCTCGGACCAGCGGCCGTCGCGCACATACTGGTCCATCGTGCGCAGCCTGCGGAACGTGGATAGGATCATCATCATCGTGTGGTCGGCGACCTCCTCGATGAAGGTGTCGGGGACGTTGGTCACGGGTATCCCTTTAGCCGTCGCAGCCGCGACGTCCACTGTGTCCGCGCCCACGCTTCCCAGAGATATGACCTTGCAGTTATTGAGCTCGTTGACAATCGCCTCGGTAATCCTTCGGCCTCTGGCGATAATGGCGTCGGCGTCCTTCGCGGCCTCGATGAACTCTCCTTCACTATCGGCGGGAATTTCAACGATCTCCGCGTCGATCGGTCCCAGGGACTCCATTTCAAGGTCATACGACGTGCCGTCCAGGTCGGAGATGACGTCTGGGGGCTTCTGCGTAACTACTTTAAACCTGGCCAATTCAAACCCTCCGTTCGTCCGTTTTTAACTTCGTAGACTGCTTGTTACCCTCAAAAAATACCGCCTAAGGATACGTGACCTCGAGGGGTATGTCCAGAGACGTGATAATCCAACGGGCCGACGATTTATCTAGATAGCAGGCGCTCCCTGTAAATGGCTCTAATGCGCCGGGAGCACGGTGCTACAGGCGTGCATATTGACCCGATGTGCGACGATGTGGTAGCATAGGTTAAAGTGGACGATACCTCTGATAGACCAATCTCTGATTATCGCCTAATGCATCGGCGAAAACCCGTTGCGTTGGGCGGTTTGTGTTTATAAGCCATGGCTACATTCGCCGCCGCCGTCCTAGCGGCAGGCAATGGCACCCGCATGAAGTCCCAGACCCCCAAGGTCTTGCACCACGTCTGTGGCAAAGAGATGGTGAGGCTGGTCGTCGATGCTGCGAGGGCCGCCGGGGTCCGCAGCGTGACAGCCGTCGTCCCCAAGGACTCTCAGGCGATAAGAGACACTCTCGGCGATACGGTGGAGTACGCCGTACAGCCAAGGCCGTTGGGAAGCGGCGAGGCCCTACTTAGAGCACGGCAAGCGCTGGGAGAAGCAGACAACGTCCTCGTCCTATACGGAGACGTGCCGCTGATTTTCTCTGACACCCTGCGCCGACTGGTGAAACGCCACAACGAGACCGAGGCCTGCATAACTATTCTGACCTCCACGCTGGTGCCGCCGGACGGCCTGGGCCGCATCGTGCGGTCTGCGGACGGGGGCGTGTCCGCAATCGTCGAAGAGAGCATGGCCGACGAAGAGACGAAGGCGATTGTGGAGACCAATAGCGGCTGCTACTGCTTCCGCGCCTCGTGGCTCTGGGACGCTCTCGAAGGTCTAGCCCCTTCTTCCGAAGGCGAGGTCTTTCTTACGGACCTGGTCGCGGAGGCCGCCGGCAATGGTCTGCTCGTGGAGTCCGTCCAATCAGAGGACGCATTCGAGACACTTGGCGTGAATAATCGCATTCAGCTTGCGAAGGCGGAAGAGGTGCTCCGTCAGCGCATACGCGAGCGCTGGATGCTCGGCGGCGTCACTATGCAGGACCCGTCTTCCATCTATATCGACGAGGACGTCGAGCTGGGTCAGGACACGGTCATACTGCCCAACACACATATTACGGGCGGCTCGAAAATTGGAAGCGACTGCCGGATAGGCCCGAACTCCGTCATTAACGAGTCGGTCATAGGCGACAGGTGCTCCGTAACGTCGTCGGTCATACGGGGATCGACGTTCGAGGACGACGTAGACGCA
>JADFQF010000403.1 GCA_022561955.1 Chloroflexota bacterium
GCCCAGTGAAGCACGGCGCTGCCCTCGAAGTGTCCCCCGCACTGAATCAGCGTGACGCCCGGCACCAGCTCCAGCGGCTTGCCGTCCCAGTAGCGTATGGCCGGGTCGGGACGCATGACGTGCTCTTTGTCCGCCTCGGGTATGTAGATCGGAGCGTCGTCAAAAGCACGGCTCCAGCTCACCATGCTGTCGTAGAAGTGGGGGTGGGAGAAGCAGATGGCCTGGATTCCGCCCGACCTCTTCACTTCGGCGATCGCCTCGTCATCCAGGTAGCTGATGCAGTCATACAAGACGTTGCCGCCAGGCGTCTGGACGAGTAAGGCACGCTGGCCGATCGTGAAGCTGGGCGAAATGCCGATACCCGTCAGGCCGGGCTCCTCCCGCCGAACGTCGTTCTTGTAGCCGTCGGCCTTGAGCCGGGCCATCGTCGTCCACTGCTGGCCCTCCCAACCAACATACTGCCGTGGGTCCTCGCATATCGGGCATCGCTCGGGCGGGCTCTCACTCTCCGCATACTCCACGCCGCACGTCTTACAGATAAAGTTTTCCATGATAATCACCTCCGAGTCATGGCCATTCGAATTCATGCCATGATAATCCAAACGACTGAAAAAGAGTTAGAGGCGCCGATAACTCGTTGCATACGGTCATCGTCTATGTAAGACTGAAACGGCCGGGCCGTTCTCCGGCCCTCGTATCGGATGGCAAGGTATATCGCCACCAATTCAACCAATGTATGATGAGACCCGTAGCGAAGAATCCGTGCGTGCATCCGGCCCTGGATATTAGGAGAGGTCATATGCCCAGAAAGGCCAAGCCCAAGACCGTAGGTCAGCTTCGAGAAAGCGGCTACCAAGTCCTGGGCGTGAAAGAGGAGGTTCGAAAGAACCTGATCAAGAAGATCGAGAACGACGAGGAGCTGTTCCCCGGCATAATCGGGTTCGAGGATTCCGTCGTGCCACAGCTTGAGAACGCCATCCTCGCGGGTCAGGACATAATCCTCTTAGGCGAGCGGGGGCAGGCCAAGTCCCGCATTATCCGAAATCTACTATCCCTGCTCGACGATGAAATCCCCGTCATGGCGGGGTGCGAGCTGAACGACAACCCCTTCGATCCGATCTGCAAGCCTTGCAAGGAGACGATTGCAAAGAACGGCGACGACGCGAAGATCGATTGGATGCCCAGAGAACAGCGCTACGGAGAAAAGCTCGCCACGCCCGACATAACTGTCGCCGACCTCATCGGTGAAATCGACCCCATCAAGATCGCGGAGGGCCGATACCTTTCCGACGAGCTCGCCATCCACTACGGTCTGATACCCAGGACCAACCGGGGCATATTCTGCATAAACGAGCTGCCCGACCTGTCGGAACGAATCCAGGTGAGCCTGTTTAACCTCATGCAAGAGAGGGACGTACAGATCAAGGGCTACAAGATCATGCTGCCGCTGGACATATTTCTGGTCTCCAGCGCCAACCCGGAAGACTATACGAACCGCGGCCGCATAATCACGCCGCTCAAAGACAGGTACGGTGCGCAGATACGCACCCACTACCCACGCTCGCTGGACGACGAGATCGCAATCGTCGAGCAGGAGTACTCGAAGTTCAAAGATACCGCCGAGCAGGTGAAGGTCCCCAAGTACATGAAGGAGCTGATAGCGGAGATCACCGCATTGGCCCGACGCAGCCCGGACGTCAACCAGCGCTCCGGCGTCAGCGTGCGCGTATCCATCTCCAACTACGAGACAGTGCTCGGATCGTCGTTCAAACGCAGCCTGCGCAACAAGGAGCCCGCCTCTCCGAGAGTGAGCGACCTGCCGGCGATAGTCGCCTCCACGACCGGCAAGCTCGAGCTCGAGAGCGTCGAGGACGGCCGCGAGATAAAGCTCGTCGACGACCTGATCAAGAAGGCCGTTCTCAACACCTTTGCCCGCTACTTCAAGCCCAAGGATTTCGACGAGCTCGTGCAAAAGTTCGAAGAGGGCCTGTCCATGGAGACGGGCAGCAGCATCCCTTCGTCCGAGTACGTCGCGAAGCTCCCGCAGATTGGCGAGGCCTCCAAGCTCATAAAGCGCATCGAGCGCTCGGAGGAGCCGGCGGCGATCGCGTCGGCGCTGGAGTTCGTCCTGGAAGGGCTGCACCTGAACCGCAGGCTCAACAGGGAAATGGTCGCCGGCAATTTTTTGTATACTGGTTGAAGCCAGTCGATAAAAAAGCTAACGACTGAGGTTCCACTGCCGGGGGCGGCGGCTTCCTCCACAGATCCAGCTATCCTAAAGCTATAAAGAACGCCGGGCCTAATTGGTCCGGCGTTTTCTTTTTGTTGGTCCTTTGGTGACGCATCCTTCGTGGACGAGGTAACTATCTCAAAAAGATGGACGCCTTGTTCCCGCCCGCCCTCGGGGTTTTTGTTCCTGGGGGCACATCCCCCAGGCCCTCTGCCAGAGGAGGATAGCCCCCTCTGGACTCCCCCATGACCATTTTGAGATAGTTTCTTAGCTCGACTTTGTA
>JADFQF010000404.1 GCA_022561955.1 Chloroflexota bacterium
CGTGGCCTTCGAGCCCATTGACGACGACCCGACATTGCAGGCGGGCCGCGCGGCTCGACTGGTAAGCGGAGGCCAAGTGCTTGGACTCGTAGGAGAGGTCAGGCCCGAGGTGCTGGCGCGCTTCGGGCTGGACGGGGCACCGGTCGCTTTGCTGGAAGTCAACATGGAGGCCCTTGGGATCCTCGTCCCGGAGGGCGCGCTTCGCTATTCGAGCTCGAGCCCTTACCCGGAATCCTATCGGGACCTGGCGCTGATCATCGACGCCGGCCTCTCTTCGTCCAGAGTCCAGACGATAATAGAGCGTCACGGCATGGTCGCGCGCAGCGCGCCCTTTGACGTTTATGAAGGCGACGGCGTTCCCGCTGGAAAGAAGTCTGTGGCGTACAGAATAGTATTTCAGTCTGACAAAGGCACGCTGACATCGGAGCAGGTCGACCAGTTCCAGGGAGACATCCTCCGCCGGCTTCAGCGCGAGCTCGGAGCCGAGTTGAGGCAGTGAGTCTCAATCCTATAATCAGGTTTCGATATTCTTGAACATCGCATCAAAAGTCGAACGACTGCTGGAAGGGCTCTTGGCCTACGAGCCGGAAAAGGTAATTCACTTCGGTTCAACGGCTCGCGGCGATTTCGACGAACACAGCGATATTGATATCATCGTCATCAAGCGCACCGACACGAGGTTTGTACAGCGGCTGGTGGAGATTGGCAAATTCATCCCCCCCGACATCTCCGCCGATGTGTTTGTATATACGCCCGATGAGATTATGGCTATGATTGACGAAGGTAACCCGTTTATAGAGCAGGCATTGGCACAGGGAAAAACTATATATGAGAAGACCTCTTGAAACAGCCAGGCGATGGCTTGCCGAGGCCACTCATAGCCTTGAAGTAACCAGGCTGATGTTCGATAACAGCCTATGGTCGGACGCCTGCTTTAAGTCCGAACAGACATCGCAACTGGCGCTGAAGGCATATCTCTATGGAACCGGCAGGAGATCTATATATATCCACTCCATCGGAGATTTGCTTTCAGAGTGCGGCAAGGAAGATGAAGACTTCAGTGGCCTACGCGGCCGCGGCGTGATCCTGGACAAGTATTATCTCTCTTCAAGATACCCTGATGCACTGCCGCCGCCGGCGATTCCATTCGAGTCCTTTACCGCCGATGAGGCGCGTCAAGCCCTAGACATCGCAAGTGAGATCGTCGAGATGGTCAGAGCTAGAATCGACGAGGAAGGCCCTCAAGGTTAGTTTACCGGCTTACATGGGCAGCGAATCACGTCTATTAGCGCCGGCAACTTTAATTGATCACGGCCCACCATGCACCGTTGTGGTTGGGCACTGAGGAGATTATGACGCAGCACGGTCACAGCCACCGTCATTACGACGAGTCAATGCTAAGCGTCGAAGAGGCGCTGGAGCGAATCCTGGAATCCGTCCACGTGCTGGAGCCTGAAGAGAGCCCCTTGCTCGACGCGTTGGGGCAGGTGCTTGCCGAGGACGCGGTTTCCGAATACGACATTCCGCCGTTGGACAACTCAGCCATGGACGGCTATGCCGTGAGGGCGATCGACATCGTCGGCGCGTCGAAGGACACCCCCGTGACCCTCCGGGTAATCGGCTCCGTGGCCGCCGGAGAGCTGCCGCGAGACAACGTGGCCGCGGGAACGGCGGTCCGCATCATGACCGGCGCGCCCGTCCCGGAAGGGGCAGACGCGATCGTTCCCTTCGAGGACACGGACGAGCTGGAACGCCGAGGGCCTTCGGGGAATCTGAACGAGATCGGCATCCGATACGAGGTGAAGCAGGGAGCGGACATAAGGCTCGCGGGACAGGACGTCACGAAGGGAGACCTCGTCCTCGCCAAGGGCTCCGTGCTCCGTCCGTCGGAGATCGGCGTGCTGGCATCCCTGGGATCGGACAAGGTCAAGGTGATAAGGCGGCCCGTGGTCGCTATCCTGGCAACCGGCGACGAGCTATTGGAGCCGGGGGAAGAGTATGCGCCCGGCAAGATATACAACAGCAACAGCCTGACCATCGCCGCAAGCGTACTCCGCTACGGTGGCGTGCCGAAGCTCTTGGGCATCGCGCGGGACAATCTGGAATCGATGAACTCCAGACTGCGAGAGGGCCTCGATTCTGATATACTCGTTACCTCTGCGGGAGTCTCCAAGGGCGACTACGACATGGTGAAGGACGTACTGGCCCAACATGGAAAGATAGACTTCTGGTCTGTTAGGATGAGGCCTGCGAAGCCGCTGGCGTTCGGTGTCCTGAACGCGCCCGACGGCAAGAAGGTGCCTCATATCGGCCTACCGGGAAACCCCGTAAGCGCCGTTGTTGCCTTCGAGCAGTTCGGACGCGCCGCCATCCGTAAAATGATGGGCAAGCCGAACCTTGGCAGGCCTACTGTCGAGGCGATATTGGACGAGCCGATCCATAACACGGACAGTCGAAGGGTCTATGCGCGGGCCGTGGTAACGAAACAGCATGGCGAATA
>JADFQF010000405.1 GCA_022561955.1 Chloroflexota bacterium
GCAGCCACGTTTTCCCCAAGAATAATTCAATAAAAGTCCGTAGTAGTCATACTGATGCCACGTAAAGGCCATGAAAATTTGCTTCTCCCCCGGCAGTCCGACGCATCGGACTCCTCCGATAGAGCATCGGAGCCCGAAGATAAATTCATAGGAGTCGGGCGAAGATATTCCTCTTGAGGAGTCGTCCCGACGCATCGGGACTCTCCGACTTCCTAATATGAATATCTTCGGAGTCCGTCCCCACGGACCGATACTCATATCGGAGGACACCTCAATCTTCTCCCATCGAATGGAGAGGAAGCAACGTCTCCCCCTTGTGAAGGGGGAGATTCAGAGGGGGTGAAAGGCTCGCGCGCTCCGGCTATCGGCTATACCCAGCGGCGCCGGAATGCGATCGCCAGGACCGCGAAGGACACCGGCGCCACGCCGGCCATCCAGTCCCAGTGGACGTATCGCCCGAAGAGGGGATTGATTGCCGCGCTGGCGATAATCGAGACGCCGACGATTGCGACGGCCCACGTCAATGAGGACACCCAGCTTCGCGGCAATTTAACGGCTGCCTTCTCTTTGGCTTGATTCGCCATGGTTCTCTCCAAACCCGTACAGAGATTCTAAGCTGATTAGAGCGCCGTCGTCATTCGACAGGCCGAGGGGTAAGTGCATGTGACGCTCCGACCATCTTCTCATCGCCAATTAGGTGCGGAAATCGAGCCCAGGGTGCAGGCGCCGCTCCGACGCATACCGCCACGGAGTCTAGAAGGACGTGTAGCCGCCGTCCACGGGAATCGACACGCCGGTAACGTAGTCCGATGCGCTGCTCGCAAGGAACACGGCCGTGCCGGCCATGTCCGCTGGTTCGCCCCATCGGCCGTGGGGTATACGAGAGGAGATCAGCTCGAATCGCTCCCTGTATTGCGGCTGCGTGCGAAGGGGTTCCGTGAGGTCCGTATTTATCCATCCCGGCAGTATGGAGTTCACCTGAATGTTGTCCTTGGCCCAGGCGATTGCCAGGCTCTTGGTCAGCTGAACGACGCCGCCCTTGCTCGCCGCGTAGGGCATCACCATGTCGTGTCCGAATATGGATGTCATGGACCCGATATTGATTATCTTGCCGCCGCCCGCGCTCTTCATGTGATGGTACACATCACGGCAAGGCAGGAACGACCCCGTGAGGTTGATGCCGATAACCTGGTCCCACTCGTCCAGGGTGTAGTCTTCCGGGGCCTTGCGTATGCCGATACCCGCATTGTTGACCAGGACGTCCAGACGGCCGAACTGCTCCACGGTCGAGCTGATCATGGCGGCCACGGAGGCTTCGTCCCGCACGTCAACGGTCAGGCCGAGCGCTTTCACCCCCAGGCCCTCCAGACGCTCGACGGCCCTGGCGGTCTTCTCCCGGCTTCGCGCCGCCACTACGACGTCGGCTCCCGCCCCGGCAAGACCCTCGGCTATGCCAAGGCCGATGCCGCCGTTGCCGCCGGTCACGACGGCCACCTTCCCAGACAGGTCAAACATTCCTTCAGACATTTTTCGCTCCAGATGGTGCATTTCTTACGCGGCTTGCGTTTTGTCCGATTTACGAACGGAGCTAAAGCAAATGACTGGGGGAATATACCACGACGCCGACGGCATTGTCTAAAACTTTATCTCAAAGAGGTGGGCGTCTTGTTCCCGCTCGCCCACCCTGAGGAGTTTTTTTCTGGGAGCAAATCCCCCAGGCCCTCTGCCGGAGGGGATAAACTCACTCCGGACTCCCCCACAACCTTTTTAGGAAGTTACCGAGCAGGCGATACGAAAAAGAGGTCTCATGGAACGGGGGCTATATCCTCTTTCGCATGGGGCCGTCGGGTCTGTACTGGTCCAAGATGGCGGTGGTCTCCTTGGAGAGCTGCTCGCCGCCCTGCCTTCTTTTTGCGAGCAGGTCCAGCGCCAGGTCCGACACACCGGGCTCGATTCTCAAGTCGTCGGGCATGTAGCGCATGCATCTGCGCATCATCACCTGGGCGGGCCGGTTCGTCTTCTCGGAACAGCCGTATGCGTACGGGCACATGTACGAATAGCACATCGTGGTCTCGCGATAGATCGGCGGCACGCGGCTGGTAGACGGAGCTACGTGCCGTTTCAGATGTGCCTCCAAGGGCTTGTCGAGGGCACCCGGAGTCGAAGCATGAGTGGAACGCATGAAGGGCCGTCCTGAGAACTCTTAAGGAATTGGGTGGGCTGAGAGGCGTTAATCAACGAGAATCAGTCCTGTTTGATAATCTAAAGATTTTATTGGAACATTTCCATACATTTGTACTACATTTTTAACGAAAACCAGCCGAAAAAAGAGCCCTCAAAGCGAGGGCTCTTTTCACATAGACTCTATGTATTTTGGTTAAGCGCTCTTACGCTCCAGGGGAGGGAGAGAGACGACGTCCCCGCCCTCCATTTCCAGCGTTACCCTCGCTTTGCCCAGGATGGCGTCCGTGCCGACGATACAGCGACGGACCCC
>JADFQF010000022.1 GCA_022561955.1 Chloroflexota bacterium
TTGCAGGCGTTGCTCGGCGTGGGTCAGCTTCTCCTGCTCCAGCTCCATGCCCTCGATCTGCTGGTCCAGACCCTCCAGCTCGATGAGCGAGGTCTGCTTGCGCTGCAGGGTGAGGCGCGCCAGGTCCTCCCTGCCGACCTCCATCGCCTGACGGGCCTGCGCGTCCAGCTTGACGACATTCTCCTTGACCTTCGTCGCCTGCAGCATGAGCCGCCTCTTTGCCGTGACCATTTCCACGACGCCCTTCTTCACGTCCCGAAGCATCTCCATCTGCTTTGTGTATGCGTAGTCCAGGGTCTCACGGGGGTCCTCGGCGTTGTCCAGGACCCTGTTCATCTTGGCCTTAACGACCGTTGACATTCTTGATAAGACGCCCATTTCTCAACCTCCCGAACGGCTAACCCGGTCTGCCGGTTAATTCCAGGTATTTAATAATCGCTTTGGCT
Source organism: Chloroflexota bacterium (assembly GCA_022561955.1). Next base: position 447 of record JADFQF010000022.1, read on the forward strand.
ACGGCCAGACCCCTTGAAGAAACTCACCATGCCGTATACGAGCAAGACGATTCCAATCAGGACTACTCCCCAGCCGAATACGCTCAGCACGAAGTTTACCAGCCAAATGATGATATTCGACTGAATAATCCATCCAAATACGATCAGCAAGATGCCCACCAGTATCATGGAGCTGTTTCCGATTTTCCTCATGCGGGCTCCTTACATGCTACGAAGATGCGACTCGTTTGACATTAACATTAGTGCCCATGCGGGTGGGTGTCAAGCGCAGTCCGACATCGCAAGACCGCCGTTCCGACGGCGTTAAGCTCGAATAATGACGAGGGGCATGCGGAGGATATTCAAGAGGAGAGCGATGAGGGTGTCGTCGTCGGAACCGTTTCAGACCCGAAGAGAGTACTCCTGGAATCCCTATTCAGTGGCCTCTCTAAATGTGAGACGTTTGAAAGTACGTACAAGAGTCTGCTCCCGTGATGCGGGTATGTGACGTTATGAGTGGAGAGTTGTCCATATTGGGGAAGGCATCATGAGAAGGCGAGAGCAGGATATCGGGAAGAAGACCAGACGCGGCCCGCACTCACGCGACCGAGAGTCTTCAGGCGCCAAAGAGGCTTCCAGGGTTTCCGAAGTGCAGGAGATAACCCACCAGTCGGAATCTCCGTTAGATGGGAAGGTCGGCCAGGGTACCTTTGAATACCACGCCTCCCTCTTAAGCGATAGCCGCCTCTCCCGACCACAGAACGCTGCCGAAAAGGCCCGGCTCGTCCGAAGACTTCAGTCGGACTACGGCAACATGTACGTACAGCGGCTGGTCCATCACATATCGGCAACGAGAGGCGAGACAGTTCAGTCCAGGCTGACGGTGGGACCCTCGGGCGACAGGTACGAGCGAGAGGCTGACAGCGTCGCGAAGGGCGTTGTGAATATGACCGACCCAAGTGCTCAGCGTCGGGGGGAAGAGCAAGATAAGGACGCAGTTCAACTCGAGGCCGCATCCCAGGGCCGGCTTGGTGTTGAGGGTGGGGATGTGGCCCCCGATACGGAGCAGGCGATTCAGGCATCGTGGGGTCGCGGTGAGGCGCTTCCTGACGCTCTCCGCGCCTCGATGGAGAGCGCATTTGGCGCGGACTTTAGCGAGGTACGGGTGCACACCGGGCCAGATGCGGATGCCCTCAACGACTCCATGAGCGCCCGCGCATTTACAACAGGCCACGACATCTATTTCAAGAAAGGTGAGTACAGCCCCGAGACCTCCGGTGGGAAGGAAACCCTCGCGCACGAATTGACGCATGTGGTGCAGCAAAAATCTGGCCGTATCGGTCCGATTCAACGAAATTTGAAATCTGGGCTTATTGCCGGCGCCGTGCAAAGGGCAGACACGGAAACCAAACCGGCGCCCGAGTATGAAGGCCAAGGTATCAACGTCGCGTGGGCACGCGACCTTCCCAAATTGGGAATACCCGCAGGGTTCATCGATCAGAATTCTGATCCTAAGGATGCGATCTACGACATATCCATAGCTGTAGACAAGGAAGCGAAATGGACTGAATCTGAATTTTTCAGAGAGGCTGCCGTCGGGCATGCCTGGGTCATCATTAGCAGTCCAGTGGCCAATGTGGACGACCTTTCCTTTGGGTTCTGGCCTCGACAGTGGCGCCTCATTGATGCGGATACCGGAGCAGCGCTAGCGGATGCGGACCAGGAGGAAATAACGTCGGGTGGATTTGACTCGTCCAAATTCTGGAAATCTGTTGACGGTGAAGTTCGGAGTCCCGATGAATTCCACACTCCCAAAGGGCTCAAAACGAAGAAAGTAAAGTTTGAAGGCGTAATGAGCGCGATGGAATACGCTTCTAAAATGAAAGATGAGGCTTATAATCTTTTATCATATAACTGCACAACTTTTGCCCGCGAGATGTACAAGATCGGGACAGGATCTGCGGCCCCATCTGCCGGACTACTCATAGAGGACCCCAATACCCTCTACAACTCAATCTGGAGGCAGGCGAAAATCTGGGGAACCAAAGGCGCCGAAGTCATGTAGCGAGAATGTCGCGGGAGATCGATGGGGACCGAATTAGTGAAATTGGACATTCATTGCGAAAGTTGATCGTCAATACGATTTTGACGTGCTCGTTGAAGGGGTTCGATTATGGATATCAGTGACGACGGCATGAAAGTAGAGGGCAAAATAACCTCTAAGAAATTACAGGATATACCCAGCAAGGCCAGTGGGGAGGCCTCCCGTCGTGAGAGTCGATTTACGCTGGATGTCAAGAAGGTGAATGATTCCGAAGGGAACGATATAACACCAGACAAATTCATACATCCAACATTTGGCGGTACAACTGACCTGCTGGACCGGTTTGAAGTAGGCGATTATGTCTGGATAGTCACGACGACTTCCACAGGCAGAGAGATCAAGGAAATCGAACACGTTCAATAGCGACCTTTACCGCAGGCCGCAAGTACAACGAGCTGCGCTGACGTGAACGCAAAGAGTTTGCTATAGAACCTGACTTGCGGGATTCTTCGAACGATCCGTGCTTAGACCCGGACCTGATTAATTCGGGATCATACGCTCAAGAATGGAGCAATCCTCCAGGACTTGGGCAGAGGGTTCACTCTCCGACGGGCAGACGCGGCGGGTTATTCGACGGGCCGGCGCCGGAATCCTATGTTGAGGTCCACCGTTCTTTCTCTCATTCATTCCTCCGTGATATCGGCAGAAGCTCTGTAGTATCACGGCCGAAAGCGGTCGGGTTACGACGCAGCCCACGGGCTGTGCCGCTTCAATGCGCCGTCGGGGGAGCCGCCCATCGTCAAGCCCTAAATATCGATATTCGCGGACGCGGCTTACTTGCTTGACCCTCGAGATTTGCTATAGTATCGCGTGAGCACATAAGGGGGAGAGATGGCGGGTAAGGACTTTCTGACACTTGCGGACTTCGCGTCTGAAGAAGTCAAGGGACTGGTCGAGAAGGCCTACAGTTTCAAACAGGGTGAGACGCCTCGAGTCCTGGAAGGCAAGGTCTTTGCACTGGTATTTGAAAAGCCCTCCCTCCGAACACGAGTAAGCTTCGAGGTCGGCATCAGGCAGATGGGCGGCAGCTGCATCTACCTGAGCCAGCAGGACATCGGACTCGGCGTGCGTGAGCCCGTGGCCGACGTCGCGCGGGTGCTCGATCGCCTGGTCGACGGCATCATCGCCCGCGTCTTCTCCCACCGCAGCCTGGAGCTCTTGGCGGAGAACTCGTCGATACCCATCGTAAATGCGCTTTCGGACCTCGGCCATCCCTGCCAGGCCATCGGCGATATGCTGACGGTCTACGAGCATAAGGGGAAGCTGGACGGACTGGGCATGGCCTTCGTCGGTGACGGAAACAACATCGCCGGCAGCCTCGCACTGGCCTGCGGCTCGCTGGGGATGGACTTTACCATCGCCTCGCCGCGAGATTACCGGATTCCGAGCCTGGTGTGGGACGAGGCCAAGAGGAGGGCCGTGGAAAACGAGTCTGCGATAAACTGGGTCGAGACCCCGGAGGAGGCGGTAGCCGGCGTCGACGTCGTTTACACGGATGTATGGATAAGCATGGGAGACGAGGGCGAGGCTTCGGAGCGCCGCGAGATCTTCTCCAGGTATCAGATAAGCGAGGACCTGGTTAAGGATGCGAAGCCGGACTTCATCTTCATGCACGACATGCCTGCCCACAGGGGCGAAGAGATAACGGAGGGCATGTTGGACCACCCGAACTCCGTCGTATTCGACCAGGCCGAAAACCGCCTCCACGCCCAGAAGGCTATTCTGGCCAAGCTATTCGAGGGTTAATCTGCTTAACGGGAGGGAGCACTTCGGTGTAAACTCTCTTAGAGAAGGAACGAAGTCGCGCGGCGGACCAAATTTTGGCCTGAACGGCGGAATTAACTCGTGCGTGCGGCTGATCTTGGAATCGGAAACGAAACAATGAGCGTAAAGCCCCTGGTAGCCATCGTAGGCAGGCCCAACGTCGGCAAGTCGACGCTGTTCAACCGCCTTTTGGGTCAGCGCATGGCGATCGTCTCGGACATAGCCGGGACGACGCGAGACCGCGTGACGGCCGAGACGGAGTGGGGCGAACAGGCCTTTATTCTCGTGGACACGGGCGGCCTGGACCTCTATCCCGAGACCGACCTCTGGGAGCAGATCAAGGCCCAGATCGAAGTCGCGATAGACGACGCCGACATCCTCGTCATGCTGGTGGACGCCGTGGTCGGTGTGACGCCCGCGGACGTCGACGCGGCAAATCTTCTTCGAAGGACGGACAAACCTATCGTACTGGTCGCCAACAAGGCCGATAACGAGGGGCGCGGCATTCAGGCCTCGGAGTTCTATAAGCTCGGCCTTGGGGAGCCCATCCCGATAAGCGCTTACCACAACGTGGGGATTGACGACATGATGGCCAGGGTCATAAGTCACTTTCCCAGCGAGCCGACATTCCTCGAGCCCGATGCCGACCTCAGGCTGGCCATCGTAGGCCGCACGAACGTAGGCAAATCTTTGCTTCTCAACTCCATCACCGGCGAGAGCCGGTCCATCGTCAGCGATATACCGGGCACTACCCGCGACGCCCTGGATACGCTCATGAACTTCGACGACAGGTCGCTGCTGCTCATCGACACGGCAGGCATTCGGAGGCGGGGCAGAATCGAGCCGGGCATCGAGCACTACAGCGTACTCCGCGCGATAAGAGCGATCGACAGGGCGGACGTCGTGATAATCGTCCTCGACGCCTCGGAGCTCGCGACGAGCCAGGACACGCACGTCGCGCACTACGTGCTGGACGCCTACAAGGGCATCGTGATCGCGATCAACAAGTGGGACCTCTCCCGCGAGCTCGGAATGACCCAGGAAGACGCCATTCGTCAGGTCCGCGACAAGTTCAGGTTCGTCTCCTACGCTCCTATCTGCTTCACCTCGGCCCTGAAAGGCCGGGGGATAGAAGGCCTGCTGACCACCGCTCAAGAGGTCTTCCAGGAGTGGAGCAAGGGCGTGCCCAGGTACGACCTCAGGCGGCAGGTGATGAACGCCGTCGCCGCTCACCCGCCGTCCCTCTCGGGCAAACGCTCCCTCAAGATTTACAGTGTGGCGCAGGACCAGACAGGCCCGCCCAGCTTTACCTTCTATGTGAATCGAGCCGACATGGTACACTTCTCCTACCGTCGCTACCTTGAGAACGCCATCCGCAACGCATACGAGTTCAAGGGCAGCCCGCTCAGGATGCGCTTCAAGGGAAGGGGAGAACAATGATCCCTTACCTGGTCATGATAACCGTCTCGTACCTCCTGGGATCGATTCCCTCGGGACTGATAATAGTCCGGATATTCAAGAGGGTCGACGTCAGAGACTACGGCAGCGGTAAGACGGGCATGACTAACGTGCTCCGTACCCTCGGTGTTCCTGCGGCGACCGCAGTGCTCCTTCTGGACATGGGAAAGGCCGTCTTATCCATCGCCCTCGCGCGCTACTTTTTTGACTCGGACGGCCTGGAGACGGTGTCGGCCCTGGCGGTGTTGGCCGGGCACAACTGGCCCGTCTTCGTCGGGTTTCGCGGCGGCCGCGGCACGGCTCCCGGACTGGGAGGCCTCTTCATGCTGTCTCCGATCGCCGGGCTGGTCGCGGTTATCCTTGGCGCGCCAACCATAGCGACTACGCGATACGTCTCCTTGGGATCGATCGTGGGGTCCCTGTCCGGCGCCGTGGCCCTCATAGTACTCGCTTCCCTCGGGTATGTTGCCGTGGTACACATCGCCTTCGCCGCGATCGGCGCGACCGTGATAATCGGTCTGCACCGAGATAACATCAAGCGCCTGCTGGCGGGCGAGGAGCGAAAGCTGGGTCAGCGGGCGACGGCTCCGGGCGATTCGCCCCCGAGTGGCGCCAAGGACGCAGTGCGAAGATGGCCAAAGTCGGCGTAGTCGGTACCACCAGCTGGGGCACGACCCTGGCGATTGCTCTTTCAGAGCAGGGTTGCGAGGTGTCCCTCTGGGCTCGCAACGAGACCGAGGCGGATACGCTGCGCACGGACAACGAGAACAAGCGACTGGTGCCGGGCGCGAAATTCCCCAAAACGCTCGAGGTGACGGCCTCACCGAAAGAGGCTTTTGGCGACGCAGAGCTCGTGTTGATCGCGGTTCCCTCGGCTAATTTCAGGGACAACGTCAGGAGCGTGGGCCAGGCCTTCAACGATTCCGCCGTGGTGGTCACGGCCACCAAGGGCCTGGAGGCGGACACCGGGAAGCGGATGAGTCAGGTCCTCGAAGAGGAGCTCACCGGGGAAAAGCTGACCAGGATATGTGCCTTATCGGGTCCGAATCTGGCCAAGGAAATCGCGCAGGGAAAGCCGTCGTCGACGGTCATCGGCTCCTATAACGGCGAGGCCGCAACGTTTGCCCAGTCGGTCATGAACTCCCCGCGTTTCAGGGTCTACACCAACGACGACATCGTCGGCGTGGAGTTCGGCGGTGCGCTGAAGAATATCATCGCCCTGGGTGCGGGCATCTGTGACGGCTTCGCTTACGGAGATAATGCAAAGGCGTCATTTATCACCCGCGGCCTCGCGGAAATTAGCAGGCTCGCCGTCGCAGCGGGAGGCAAGGCTCTTACCATCGCGGGCCTGGCCGGCATGGGCGACCTCATCGCCACCTGCTCGAGTCCCTTGAGCCGCAATCGCTATGTCGGCGAGAGGCTGGCAAAGGGCGAAAGCATCAAAGATATTCGGTCCTCGATGATAAACGTCGCCGAGGGCGTGGATACGACGGCGGCGGCGCTGAGGCTCAGCAAGGAGCTCGACGTCGAGATGCCGATAACAGAGGGGATGTACGGCGTGTTGTTCGAGGGCCTCCCCCTGCAGCGGGCTATCTCGGACCTGCTGGAGAGGGCTCCTCGCTCGGAGAACTAGCCGCCGAGCTCCTCCATCTCGTACATGGCGGCCGCCACCGCGGCAATTCCCGCCGTCTCCGCCCGCAATATCCGCTTTCCCAGGGTGACGGTCGTGATGCCGCAAGAGCGCGCAAGCTCGACCTCGTCTCTGCTGAATCCGCCCTCGGGCCCGATGAACAGCGACAGGGTCTTCTTATCACCTGCCGGGCCGGCGGCATCGGCCCCGATTGCGCTCAGCGCCTGCCTGAGACCGAAATCGCGCTCTTCCTCCCAGGGTATGAGCGCGGGAGAATCGGCCTCCTCACAGGCCTGATTAAAATCGAGGGGATGTTCCACGAGCGGAAGGCGCCCGCGCCCGGACTGCTCCGCCGCCTCCCGGACGATTCGCCTCCAGCGCTCGTGCCTGTTTGATCCCTCGGCCTGCGCCCTCGGAATGGACCTCTCGCAGTTCATGGGCACGAACCTCGTAACGCCCAGCTCGGTGCATTTTTGCAACACGAGCTCGAACTTGTCCGTCTTCAGGACGGCCTGGTACAGGGTAATACGCACATCCGGCTCGCCTGCCGACTTCGACTCGCTGGTAACGCGGGCCCGCGCCTCGCCGGTCTCCAGGGTCTCCACGACTGCGCGGAACTCTAGGCCGGAGTCGTCCAGAAGGATGATATCGTCGCCAGGACGCGCGCGCAGGACCCTTCGAAGCTGGCGTGATACCGGCTCGGGAAGATGCACGACATCGCCCGAAAAGCATTCGGGGGAGACAAAGAACCTGTGCATGGGTAGTCAGGGAGACTTTGCGAGGATGGTGACCCAGTCGGTGTCCACGAATGTCTCTTGGATCAACGCCCCCGCCGCCGTGAGGGCATCGACGACGGTAGGCTTGTTCTCCAGGATGATGCCCGAGGCCATTATCCAGCCGCCGGGCTTCGTAGCGCCTACGATATGCGTGGCGAACTCCGCAATGACCTTCGCGGAGATGTTGGCTATCGAGATGTCGTAGGCGCCCGGCTGGATATCCTGGTGTGGAAGGGTGCCTTCTACGATGCGGACCGTGTGCTCGACACCGTTTTCGAGAACGTTCTGTTTAGCGACATTGACTGATACCGAGTCTATCTCCAGGCCGAACACGTTTCTGGCTCCCAGCCTGGCCGCCGCGATGGAGAGGATTCCGGAGCCGCAACCCACGTCCAGGACGTCCAGCCCCGTTGGAGAGAGGGCTTCGAGCTGTTCGAGGCACATTCTGGTCGTCGGATGGTGACCGGTGCCGAAGGCCATGCCGGGATCCAGTGTGACGACCTTGTCGGAGTCCTTCGCTTCATACTCGCGCCACGTCGGTGCTATGACGACGTTCCGGCCGATATGAAGGACGTGAAAGTGCTCCTTCCAACTGTTCTGCCACTCCTCTTCGTCGAGGAGCCTTTCGCGCAGCTCCGAGGTCTCGGAGACGTGCGCCACGAGCCTCACGCCCAGGTCTATGCGGTTTCGGCGTTCGTCCGTGGAGGAGTTGACGGGGAGGTAGGTCTTCACGATAACGAAGTCCTGGCGAGGCGGCTGCTCGCCCTCGTCGGGATAATAGCCACCCTCTTCTTCGACGGCCACACCTCCGTGGCCGTATCGATAGAAGATCTGGGATAGGGGTTCGACGAACTCCTGGGGTGTCGTTACGCTAAGCTCTAGCCACTGCAAATCGCGTTACCTGACGTTTCTTGTATGGGTGGAGCATGGGACCGAAACATAAGCAAATTACTTAGTCGCTGCCGCCCAGCTTATCTTTTAGCCTGTCGAAGAAGCCGCTCTTGTCGTTGAGGCTCTCCGCGGAGTCGTCGCCAAAGCTCTCCGCCAGCTGTTGGAACAGCTGCTGCTGTTCTTCCGTGAGGGTCTTGGGTGTGTCCACGATCAGCCGCACTATCTGGTCGCCGTTTCGAGTGCTCTTCATATGCGGCACGCCCTTGTCCCGCATGCGAATGGTCTCGCCCGACTGCGCGCCCTCCGGAACGTCGAGATGAACATCCCCGAAGATTGTCGGCACGGTTATCGTGGCGCCCAGGGCCGCCTGAGATACGTTGATATGCTGGGTATACAGGATATCGTATCCCTCGCGCCTGAAAAACTCATGCGGCCTGACGCGAACGACAATGTAGAGGTCTCCGGGAGCGCCGCCGTTGCTTCCGGCTTCACCCTCGCCCCTGAGCCTAATTTGTGTGCTGTCCTCGATGCCTGCGGGGATCGTCATTTCGATCTTACGATTTCGACGCTCGGTCCCGCTGCCTCGGCAGGTCCTGCAGGGCTGGCTGATTATGCGCCCTTCACCACGGCACACCGAGCAAGCGACCACCTGAACGAACTGGCCGAAGACGCTCTGGTGTGCACGGCGCACCTCTCCGCTGCCGCTGCAGTTGGAGCAGGCCGTAGGCGAGCTGC